>PHBC01000003.1:0-93926 GCA_002840505.1 Deltaproteobacteria bacterium HGW-Deltaproteobacteria-2
GGTCGTATCACAACGCTTTGAGTCTTGGTTATTTTATGGCCCGAAAAGCATGGAATATGCCCACAGCAAACGGTCTTCGGAACCGTAAAGAACGGGCAATAGGCTCTTTCGCCGGTATTGGATTTCAGCTGGGCTGCAGCGCTTATTTTGAACTATACAAAGAGCTTGCCTATTCAACTAAATGGATAAAAGGAACGTTCGAAAGATTATACGACTTCGAAAAAAATCCCGAGGTAAAAAAACTCTTTGATAATTACGTAAAGACTTTTATATAAAATATAAGGAATAGTTGGACTCAGGCATTCCTACCGCTATGCCGCGGCTGTGTTGCCCGCAAATTTACCCAACGATCGGAAGCGCATTCCCGTTAGGGAAGTGCATCGTAAATAGATTTTTACTTTACCGAGAATTTTCGCCAGAATGGCGAAAACTTCCTTTAGAAGTGGTGTAATTATTTAGGCGGCATCCGTAAAGCCCCATCCAGCCTGACACAACAACCGTTCATCATAACGTTGTCGATGATATGCAAAACCATTTTGGCAAATTCTAGAGGCTTGCCCAGACGCCGCGGAAACGGAACGGTCTTGGCCATATCTTCCTTAACTGCGGAAGGCAGACCGGCCATCATTGGTGTCTCGAAAATTCCCGGAGCGATGGTTACAATTCTTATTCCATAATCGGAAATTTCGCGCGCGATAGGCAGAGTCATACCCACAATACCTGCCTTGGAAGCGCTGTAGGCCACCTGCCCTATTTGTCCTTCAAACGCGGCAATTGAAGCGGTATTAATTATCACACCTTTTTCCCCATCTTCATCAGGTTTGTTATTCATCATCTGCTCAACCGCCAGCCTGATAACGTTTAGCGTTCCCACAAGATTAATTTGGAGCACCTTATTGAACGCATCCAGCGGCAACGGTCCTTTCCTGCCTATTAGCTTCCCCGGGTTTACAACACCGGCGCAATTAATCACCACATTTATTTTTCCAAAAGTATCCACAGCCTTTTGTATGGTCTGCCGGACATCAGTCTCGCTGGTCACATCTGTTTTTACAAATATCGCGTCTGCCCCGATATTCGCCGCTAGTTTTTCTCCCTTATCCGCGTCAACATCAATGACAACTACTTTTGCTCCCTTTTTAACCAACTCCAAAATACTGGCTTCGCCCAATCCCGACGCGCCGCCTGTAACTAAAGCCACAACATCCTTATGATTCATATTCCCTCCTTAGAATTATCAAAACATATCCGCACCGATTTTCCGCAAACCGTTCCAAACAGCTTTTTTTTACAATAATCACATGTTGTTTTATATTTAATTTGATGGTTTTTCTATCACAAGAAAATCATCCCAACAAGAAACAATCTCTTGATTTTGTCATATCAAATTGGCCAGAGGCCGTTGGCATATTTTTTATAAATATTTATTAAGATTTTTTACTGCGCATCATCCCGCATATGTAGTAGCAGCGTGACATAACAATACTGGGAAGAGAAAGAATATTTACGGCATATTACCCTTACTATTCTGTTTCCATGAGATGTAATCCGATAATTTCCGGATCGCTTCTTTTGGTGTATTAACGAACGCTACACCAGCATCATAACATTCATCTTCATAGATTATCTTTATCCATTTAACTTTGCCCATGGCAGTTATCATCTGCTGAAGATTTTTTAATTTGAAATCTATTTTCAACAGAGTGTCAACAGGCAGAAAAATATTGGACTGAATTTTAGCGCCGGAAGCAGAGAGATCCTTGCTGATATTATAGATAACTCTTTCCTTCGAATGCTTTTTCCCTCCGGCAATAATGGTTATGATAATCTCGCTTTCCTCTTTAAGCCGTTTTTCCCGTCTCTCTTCTTTCATGACGATTCATTCCCTTTAAAACAAGAATTAAAGGATACTTTTTTTTCGTTAAGAAAGGTAAATGCATAGGCAACAAAGCGACCGTCATGGCTTAGGCTGATATCAATATCCGTTTTTCTACCGTCAATGTATACGCACGGCGGCTGAAGCTCGCCTTTTATTCTTGTTCTCTTGATTTTTATTTGATGTAAATTCAGTGAGAAATGTTTGGCTAAACTCTGCGCAAGGCAAAGACGCGAAAAAAGTGACGGATCAGTTTTTTCCCCCGGCAGGTTTTCAACGCCACAGATTATTTTATCCAGAACCGATAATTTATCAGCACCTACACAATGAATATACTCGGAATTGGAGAAAAGACGAATGTAAACATCGCCCTTATCCGGAACTTGAACCAGGCCATCCGATTTTTTTGATTTAGTCTTTCCAAAAGTCACCGGCCACCGCTTCGGCAGGAAAGCAGCATCAGGAAAAGTTTTTTTTATCACTTTATACGCGGTTTCCTTACACGCCCAGAACGACCAGAGCGCCTCATCGGAATTTTCCGAGTTTTTAACAAATTCCATTTCAGCATCTGTGAGGATTTTTTTTAGAAAGCGCGAATCTCTGCTTTTCCATTTGTTCGCCGGATCCTTCAAATCCACCACATCGTTCCCGACACAGGGCAAAATAATTTTCCTCCATTTGCGCAAGTTTATCAATTATCTGCGTGGCGTATTCCCGCTGCGCTCTTAGTTCACTTCCCTCTACAAGCTTTGGCGTAAAAACTTCCATCTGCACTGAAAATTTATCGCCCCAGGCAGGAATGGCGCTGTAATTATCCTGTTTATCTCCCCGCAAGTACATACACATTATTTTGCAATTTTCTATTTTTTTTATAAAACGTCCCACGCCGTAAGAATAGCCTTCCTTATCCACACGTCCGGTGCGGGAACGCTTGCCTTCGGGAAAAATCATGATGGTCCCGCCATTGTTCAGAAGATAGATGCATTTTTCCATAGATTCTTTCATCTTCTCGCGGGACCCGCCGCGATTAACGGGAATGCACTTGGACAGATAACAAAGTATCGTCAGAAAAATATTGTCTTTATAGTTGTTTCTTTCCGGCAGATTCCAGGGCACTTTTTTATAATTGATTATATGCTTGCCTAAACTAAAAATGGCGTAGCTTAAAATAAAAGAATCAATCATCGTTAAATGATTGGAGCAGATAATCCAACCCCCTTTGTGCCTGGCAAATTCAGCGGCACACCGGCGGCGGATTTCTTTCAAATCCCTAACCCGGTAAAAGAAAATTCTGGAGGCAAGAAAATATAAAGGCGCAACAACTAATACTGTAATTCGCCCTATAAAATTTTGCAGATTCAGAAATATTTTGGATTTTCTATCCATTATTTTATCCAAGTTTTTGTTTGATAACTTTTACAGCATCGCCGATTGTTCTAATTACATCAGCTTCCTCATCATCAATGCTGATACCATAAACATCTTCACACCTGATGATTACATCAACCAAGCGAGCAGAATTTACTTTTAAATCATTTAAAATGTGTGTCTCCATCGTGGCCGTGGCCAATACATCCTGATTCTTGGCATAGTCTTTTAAAATGTTAACCATTTCTTCAAATATTTTCTTTTCATCCATAAAAAAACTCTCCTTATAATATATTAATTTTCGTCCCACTTTTTAAAAATAATGCAGCTATTGACATCGCCAAAACCAAAACCCGCTTTAGCGATAATTTTCAGTTCAGGAAATTCCAGACATTTTTGCAGAATCTTCGGTGCGAATTTTTCTATATCGGGATGCACATCCTCACTGTTAATTGACGGATGCAGAAATCCCTTGTAAAGCTGTAAAATAACACCCACGCATTCTATGGCGCCCGCAGCACCCAGGCAATGACCGATCATTGATTTTGTGGATTGAATGTAAGGAAAGTTATCGGGCGTTCGCTCGAGGGCCTCCGCCCAGTTTTTTACTTCATAAGGATCGGCGTAAGTAGCCGTCAAGTGGCCGTTGATGGCGTCCACTTCCGCAGGATCAATGCCTGCGTCGGCCACGGCTCCGCGTATGCATCTCTTTACTCCTTCAGGATTGGGTGCGGTCATGGAGCCACCCATTCGCTGCCCTCCACAGTTAACATAACCGCCTATTATTTCCGCATAGATTCTGGCGCCTCTGGCCAGGGCTGTTTCCAGATCTTCCAAAACAAGCATGCCGCTGCCCGAACCGGGTACAAAACCACCAGCCGTAGCGCTCAATGGGCGAGAACCTGCCACCGGGGTATCGTTGAATTTGCGGCAAAGCACGCGCATGGCGTCAAAACCACCCCAGATGTATGGTGTAGCTCCTTCTGAACCACCGGCCATCATCCGTTTGGCCAATCCTGTTCTTATTCTCCAGAGAGCGTTAATAATCGCTTCGTTGCCTGTAGAGCAGGCCGACGAGTTCGATGTCACTTGATTGCCCAAGCCCAGCAGACCGGAAATGCGCGCGCTGGTTCCACTGTGCATCACCTGCTCGACAACACGACTGCCTAAACGCCTTACTCGTCCTTCATTAATCGTGGGGACTATGGTATGGGCTATCGTGTCCATGCCGCCGATTCCGGAACCGGCCATGACACCGGTATCCCAATCCACAGTATCATCATCGTCGCTATTAAGGCTAAATCCGGCGTCTTTCCAGGCATCCACCGCCGAAACAGAGGCATAGCCGATGTTATCGTTTATCGATAGAAGTTTTTCACGGTCAAAGTAACTTTTACGGATTTCATCGAAATTTTCCGGAACACCGGCAATTTGACAACCGAAATTCAATTCCTGCAATTGAGGAATAAAACGAATACCTGAAACGCCTTCCCTCAGCGCCTTTTCATAAACATCCAGACCGTGAGCGTTGGGAGCTACCACTCCCATTCCCGTAACAACAATTCTCTTCTTCATTTATCAACTCCTACTCCTGATAATTCCGCGACACAAATTATTTCGCCGTTTTCCTTTTCCATGGAAACATTTGCTTTTATAGTATTTTTACGAAAATAGATTTTTTTCGCTTTAACTATAACTCTTTCGCCCGGCGACACAATTTTTTTAAACTCCACACCATCCGCCAGTGAAAACAAACTAATGGGCAATTTCATCTGTCCGGGCCGCATATTTTTCTGGCGCGACAGAAGGTAAATTCCAAAAGCAACGACACCGGTTTGAGCCATCGCCTCGATAAGAATCACCCCCGGTGTAATGGGATTGCCGGGGAAATGCCCGCGATAAAAATATTCATCATCGCGAAAGCGGTAAGCCCCGACTATCTGTTCATCATCAAGGCTGATAATTTCGTCAATAAAACGGAAAGGTTCCTTCTGAGGAACAAGCTGCAGAACTTCCTGCTTCAAACTTTCATCAGCCCCCATAAAGCCCCCCGTTGACATGAATTACTGAACCGGTAAGGTAGCTTCCTCTCTTGGCCAGAAAGGCGACAACTTCCGCGACTTCTTCAGGCTTCCCGATACGCCCCAGAATAATTTCATCCATGATTTTATTTTTAACTTCTTGGGGCAGTTCTTTGGTCATCTCCGTGTCAATGAAACCGGGAGCGACGGAATTAACCAGAATATTTCTTCCCTTGAGTTCCTGAGCCAGAGATCTGGTAAAGGCATCGAGCGCCGCTTTTTCCATCGTGTAGGGAATCTGGCCGGCGTTTCCTGTATGGCCGACAACACTGGAAATGTTGATTATGCGTCCGGCCGAAGACCGAATCATAAATTGGCGTAAAATTCTTTTTGTTAAATACCAGACGCCGCGAGTCAGAGCACGCTGCGCATCAAATTGTTCCACTTTCATCGAAATTATATCGGCATTAATTGATTGTCCGGCGTTGTTAACCAGAACATCAACGCGCCCTACGGTGTCTTTAAGCGTACCGATTAGTGCATCCACCTGTTGAATATCGTACAGATCAGCCTGAATTAAAAATCCATCCTTTATTTCGGCGAGCAGTTTTTGCGCTTTTTCCGCGCTTTTATTGTAATGAATGCCCACATGAAAACCTTCCGCAGCCAAAGCACGACAGCACGCGGCTCCTATTCCTGTTGCACCACCTGTTACTAAAACAACCGGTTTTTCGATCATCATTCACCCTTCACTTTTCACCATTCACTATTCACTTTATATTAAACAATTTCCCGTCCAATTATCATGTTTTGCACTTCCCGGACACCCTCGTAAATGTCGATAATATGAGCGTCACGCGCAAGTTTGGATATTTCATAATCTGCCGTAAAACCATAGCCGCCGTGCAGATGAAGACCTTCAGTTGAACAAAAGATTGCGGCTTCTGCCGCCGTGTTTTTAGCGAGAGATGCGTAGATTCCGGCATCACTTGCTTTTTCCTTAATCTTACAAACTGCTTTAAGAAGAGCCAGTTCCGCCAGTTCCACTTTTTTCCACATGGTTGTCAGCATTTCTCTGGCCACGGGAAGATCGCAAAGCCTGTGACCAAATTGTTTGCGTTCCCTTGTATATTCCAAAGTAACTGTAAATGCCCTTTTGGCTAAACCCAATCCAATTGCCGCAACCATCGGTCGGGCAAAATCCAAAACGTCAACGACATATTTAAAACCAAGCCGCCTGTCTCCAATAACCTGATTCGGAGGAATAATAACATCTTCAAAAGTTACGCTGGCGGTATTAGATAGTCTTTGTCCCAGCTTATCCTCCGGTTTACCAATTATTATCTTCCCGCCTGCAGGCACTTTGATTTCCCTGGTGGCATTTCCGATATTGGGAATATCGGCGGACGTAACCTGCTCTACCGGAACAATAACACAAGCTATAAAATTACCTGTCGGTTTCCCCACTTTACAAAGAACAGTAAACTGAGAGGCATAGGAAGCATTGGTAATAAAACATTTGGAGCCGTTTAAAACATAATTACCGTCGTCATTCTTGCTGATAAAACTGGTCATCATCGCATTATCGGAACCGGCGTTAGGCTCTGTTAAACAAAAAGAAGCTAAAATAGGTTTCTTAACAAAAGGCTTGAGAAATAATTCTTTTTGTTCATCCGTGCCATGCAGACTAATTAC
Organism: Deltaproteobacteria bacterium HGW-Deltaproteobacteria-2; assembly: GCA_002840505.1. Taxonomy (NCBI): domain Bacteria; class Deltaproteobacteria; species Deltaproteobacteria bacterium HGW-Deltaproteobacteria-2. The sequence goes on from PHBC01000003.1 coordinate 6,961, forward strand.
AACATTAGCTAAATCATTGCACATCGCCGAAGTGGAGATACCTGTATCGCCATAGGAAAGTTCTTTAATAATCAAGGCCGAAGTAATTGCGTCAATTTCATAACCCTGGACAGATTCCGGAATACATAAATTGAGAATGCCCGTTTCCCAGGCTTTGTTAATGATCTCCCAGGGGAAAACATGACCTTTTTCCAGTTCCAAAATATGCGGTGTTATTTCATTTTTTACAAACTTTCTTACAGTATCCAGGTACGTTAATTGGCTTTCATTAAGACTCAAATCCATAAATCAACCCCTTCTCCTCCATTATTTTTTTATAGACGAGCTTATAAAACAACTCCTTTAATGAACGATATTTCTTCAAAAAAGGAGTCTTATTTTCTTACTGTTGCTTTATGCGGCAACTTTTTTTTTAGGAATATTTTCCACTCCCGCACTTTTCGGTGAATCTATTCCATATTTCGACCGTAAAAATTTTTCCATAGTTGCGGGATATAGAATATATGCCAGCACATCTTCATCGGTGCGTGCAAGATCACCAATCTTTTTTTTCGCCGCTTCGATTTCCGGCTCCAGATAATCTGCCGGCCTTCCGGATACCGGTTCCTGTCCGCGTTTGTAGTTTTTCAATATTTTTTTGGTTAATTCCGCGTTAATCGGCATCGGAGTTTTGCCGTAAAGACCAAGAACCAAATCCTTCAGCTGATTGGAAACCCGCACATAACGGCCGAAAAGAACATTCAGCACGGCCTGTGCTCCGATAATCTGCGATACCGGAGTAACCAAAGGAGGAGAACCCATATCTTTGCGAGTCTCCGCCACTTCCTTGTAAATTTCTCCCAGCCTGTCGAGCGCGTTCATTTCTTTGAGCTGGCCGGTCAGATTGGAAATCATGCCGCCGGGAACCTGATGGGCCAGAACTCCGTTATCAATAATGGAAAGTTTATGGGTGGACAGATGGGCGTTGTACTTCGGAGCAATACTTTCCAGATGCTCGCCCAGCTCCAGCAATTTGTGTAAATCAATTCCTGTCTCGCGTGCTGTCCCGCGCAGGGCCGCAACAATCGGTTCAATGGCCGGCATCGAAGTTCTCAGCGCGAATGGCGCAAGGCATGTATCAACAACATCTATACCGGCTTCTATTGCCTTTAAGTAAGTCATCGAAGCCATTCCACTGGTGTAATGTGAATGCAGATGCAAGGGAACTTTTATTTCTTTTTTAATGGCGGAAACCAGATCATAAGCATCAAAGGGGGAAAGAATGCCGCTCATGTCTTTGATACAAATGGCATCCGCACCCATCTGCTCCAGTTCTTTAGCTTTCCTCACAAAATATTCCAGGTTATAAACTTCTCCACCCATAGAAACATCAGTCAATGAATAACAAAAGGCCCCCTGAAACTGCTTGCCGTTGGCCTTGATTCTTTCCGCGCAGGATTCCATATTGCGGAAATCGTTTAAAGCATCAAAGCAACGGAAAATATCAATGCCGATTTCGCAGGCCTTATCCACAAAAGCACGCACAACATCGTCGGCATAATGACGATAACCAACAAGATTTTGCCCGCGTATGAGCATGGCAAAGGGAGTTTTTGTGATATATTTTTTCAAAATTTTCGGCCGCATCCAGGGATCTTCAGCCAAGAACCTGTGCATAGTATCAAAAGTCGCGCCACCCCACACTTCCATAGCGTGAAAGCCGCAGCTATCCATCTCCTCAGCGATAGGAATCATATCCTCCGTACGCATCCGTGTCGCGTAAATCGACTGATGCCCGTCACGGAAAGTGTTATCCTGAATCTTCAGAGGATTCATTTTATTTCCTGCTTTGTCCAAATTGTTCCCTCCTTCACGAAATTCAATCGCTTAGGCTATGCATACAAAAAACTAATTCACGTCTTAAAAATTTTTTCTGCCGCGTTTAGTCCGGTAATCGATTGACAGGTTATACCTATCGTTTTAAAAAATTCGCGCAAGGGACGTGCCGGACCGATTTCATAGATGAATTCAGCCTTCGCCGCCAAACTCTGCATATTTTTTCGCCAATGTACGGTATTGCTGAGTTGATTTACAAGTTTTTCTCTTATTGCTTGAATATCATCCGAATGGAAACCTCCGGTGAAATTAGAAGTTACTTTAGTGGCGTTGCGAGGATTCAATTCTTTGCCTATTTTTTCCAAAGTATCGGCAAATCGATCTTCTATCGATTTCATCAAATAACTATGAAACGGAGCACTTACATTCAATCGAATAAACCGGAATGATTTTCCGGGTGGAAAATTTTGTTCCAGTCTTTTTTCCGCTTCGTCAATAGCCGGCAATTCTCCGCTGATAACGACCTGGTTAGCAGAATTAATGTTGGCTATGCCGGCATTCAGACCATCCATAATTTTCTTAAGCATTTCTATATCGATATCTTCGGAAATAACCGCCGCCATGCCACCAACACCAACAGGCACAGCCTCCTGCATCAACTTGCCACGCATCTGAACTATTTTTAAAGTATCAGCCAGAGGCATTACCTCTGCCGCAACAAGAGCCGTAAATTCTCCTAAAGAATGACCGCCGAAATAATCAGGCGCAAAGTCATAATTTTTAGATAAGCCTCTAAGCATGGCTATTTCTGTCGTCACAATACAGGGTTGTGTATATTCGGTAAGATTCAGCCTTTCATCTTCGCCAAAGCACATGGCAGAAACATCCCAACCCAGAGCATCGGCAGCTTCTTCGTATGTTTGACGGCTTACAGGACTCTGTTCATAAAAATCTTTGCCCATTCCGGGTTTTTGCGAACCCTGTCCGGGGAAAACAACAGCTATATTTTTGTTATCCTTCATGCAAAAAAAACTTCCTTATTATGTGTTCGGTGAATGTACTCTAAAATGCATATAATAACAATTATAAATTACTTAAATTTAAAGCACAATATGTGCCATTAGCAGGTATTATATCATGACATTAAAGTAATTTGTATTTATTGCGTTTTTTAAAATATCATCAGGAAATAATATCAATGGAATACTGCCGTCATGTGTAAAATATTTCGCACTGTGAATAATGTTTTACTCAACAAATAGGTACCTGGTTTATGTTATTGCCAGCATCAGAGATCAAACAACTCTGCCGCCTTAATTTTACATAAGTCTTTATAAATAAAAAACCTATCTAAACGGAGAGCAAGAGTCATTTTTTTGTTAATATAACCTTTTGCCGGTATTTGAGCAACTATCAAAATGCTAAAAAAACACTTATCTACTCAAAAATAATAAGCTTTAAGTAGAGAAGGGAATAAAGTAAGGGTAAAGGGCTTCTGAGCACCCTTTGCCCTGTCACAAAAAAGTTAAAACTAAATGCAATATTAATCCTTTTTCGCTTGACAGTTAAGCCTTCCTTTACCTATACTCCGCGAACGAGAAAAAGAATTGCTGCCTATAATTCTTATCGAATAAAAAATAACTTAGGAAGGAGAGTCACAATGAAATTGGATGATATTAAGAAAGTTGCAGTAATCGGTTCAGGAGCCATGGGAAACGGCATCGCCCAGATATGCGCGCAGGCCGGCCTGAAGGCTGTCATGGTAGACATCAAGCAGGAATTTGTCGACAAAGGTATGGCTACGGTCAACAAAAGTCTGGATACAATGGTCAGCAAAGGTAAGATGACTGCCGAAAAAAAGGCCGAGGTGCTTGGTAACTTGTCAACGTCTTTAAGCAACACCGAGGCGGTCAAGGATGTTCAGGTAGTTATTGAGGCTGTTCCGGAAGTTATGGATCTGAAGAAAAAGGTGTTTGCCGAAGTATCAGCTGCGGCTCCGGCTGACGCGCTCTTGGCGTCCAACACCTCTACCATGAGCATTTCCGAAATCGGCACGGTCGTGAAAAATCCGGAGCGGATTCTCGGCATGCATTTCTTCAATCCCGCACCGGTTATGAAAGGTGTAGAAGTAATTTATGCAAATAAAACCACTGACGCCAACGTGGACCTGCTCTGTGAAATGACCAAGAAGATCGGTAAGGTTCCGGTTAAGGTCCTCAAGGATGCCCCGGGCTTTATCGTCAACCGTATAGGCGCTCCCAACCAGGCCTTGATCAGCGCCATTTTGGATGAAGGCAAGATCAAAGTGGACACCATTGACACCATCATGAAGGTAGCCGCCGGTATGCCCATGGGACCATTTGAACTCGCTGATTTCGTCGGCATTGATGTTTTCTATCATACCCTCAAATATTATGCCGAGACGCTTTCTCCGGAATACAAACCCGGCAAAGTACTGCAGAATCTGCTCGACAGCAAAAAACTAGGCATGAAGACCGGCCAGGGAATTTATACCTGGGAGGGCGGCAAGGCCAAGATCGATGCTTCCGCGCAGTCTCAGGAATTCGGCCCCATGGATTTTCTGTCCATTCAGATCAACGAAGCAGTGCGGGTTTTAAAAGAGAAGATCGCGGCTTCCGCGGCAGATATCGACCTGGGTATGGTTCACTGCATGAGAGCGTTTGCCGGACCGTTTGCCCTCGGCGCGGGTATGGACCACACGCAGATGGCGGATATTCTGAATAAGTTGCACGCACGTTTCGGTCTTAAGATTTTCAAACCTGAGCCCGAAATTGTAGACGGTTCCTTTAAAGCGATGAAATAGTTTTTCTTATTTTTAATCTGGTTGACAATATCAACGTTTGATAACTGACCAGATTTTAGAATTCACAAAACACGGCCTTCGAGATTTCGGAGGCCGTGCTTTTTAGTGACACTCGCTGAGGTCGAATGAAATGAAGATCGAAGCGTAAGTGGAACTATCCCTGAAACGGAGTGAAGTGGGATAATGAGACCCCAGTTTCAGAAACGCAGTACACTGAAACTTGATAGTCGAATTATCCCGGAAGCGTAGCGTAATGGGATAGTGACACTCGCCGATATACAAGACGGTACTTCTCATACTCTCTTCTATCAGAAGCAATATCTGATTAAATCAAACGGTGAAAAATAAACTTGACTTTTATATTTCGCCCATATAATGATACCATCAAATGATGGAATAAGACGATTATAGTAGCCCTAGCACTGGTGTGATTTCTTTAGTTTCAATAAAATCACAACACGTAAAGGCAAAGACAGAAAGCTATAGATCTTTCATGCAGTTCTGTCTCAAAAGACTGGAGGGGATGTAACGCCCCATTGGTAGAACGAACATAGCGAAGGTTGAAGAGTTAGTCGAAATATCCCTTAATCAAACACCATTCGATATTATTCCGCCAAAAGCTGTGTAATATCAATGATTATTTAACCTTTGACAAATTCAATTTTAATCTGCTATGCCCATCATACAAAAAAATTAAAACAGGAAAGGAATGAATATGGCCGATTTATTAAAGTACAAGGATATCTTTTCTCAATCCATCAATGAGCCCGAAGTTTTCTGGGGTAAAGCAGCTGAAAACGTTATCTGGGACAAAAAATGCGACAAGGTTCTCGACGACAGCAAAAAACCTTTTTACCGCTGGTTTGTAGGCGGACAATTGAATACCTGCTACAACGCTCTCGATTATCAGGTAGAATCAGGACGGGGAGAACAAACGGCAATTATCTATGACAGTCCCGTAACCAGTACCGTTCAAAAAATTTCCTATAAAGAATTACTGGAGATGGTATCAAAGTTCGCCGGTGTCCTCAGTTCACTAGGTGTGAAAAAAGGCGATACGGTTATCATTTACATGCCCATGATACCTCAAGCCCTGGTCGCGATGCTTTCCTGCGCCCGCATCGGCGCTGTTCATTCTGTTGTCTTCGGTGGATTCGCACCTAATGAATTGGCCATCCGCATCGACGACGCCAAGCCAAAAGTTATGATCTCGGCATCCTGCGGTATCGAAGGGAAAAAGACTATTCCCTACAAACCGCTTCTGGATGAGGCTATAAAAATCGCCTCTCATAAACCACAGAAATGCATTATTTATCAGCGCCCGCAGGTGAAAGCAGAATTGGATGCGTCACGCGATCTCGATTGGAACGATCTGATGAAAGACGCTAAAGCTGTTCCCTGCGTATCTGTTGCCGCTACAGACCCTCTTTATATTCTCTACACTTCCGGAACAACCGGTAAACCCAAAGGAGTCATGCGGGATAACGGCGGCCATGCTGTCGCGCTGAAATGGTCGATGAAATACATTTACGACATGAAGCCGGGAGAAGTTTACTGGGCTGCATCCGATGTCGGCTGGGTTGTCGGCCATTCCTATATTGTCTATGCTCCGTTGCTTTACGGCTGCACCACTATCGTTTATGAAGGAAAACCCATTGGCACTCCGGACCCGGGCGCTTTCTGGCGCGTCATTTCTCAGCACGGCGTCTCCGTTTTATTTACAGCGCCAACAGCTTTCCGCGCCATCAAAAAGGAAGACCCCAATGGCGATTATCTGAAAAAATATGATATCAAATGCCTCAGATATCTATTCCTCGCGGGCGAACGTCTTGATCCCGACACCTATCATTGGGCAAGCGACATGCTGAAAATTCCCGTGGTAGATCACTGGTGGCAGACAGAAACCGGTTGGCCCATCGCCGCCAACTGCATGGGCACTGAAAAGTTCCCCATTAAAGCTGGTTCACCGACAAAACCAGTTCCCGGTTACAATGTGCAGATACTCGATGCCGATGGAAATCAACTCCCCAACGGCGAAGAAGGATCTGTCGTAATCAAGCTTCCCCTGCCCCCGGGATGCCTGCCCACACTGTGGCAGGATGACAAACGTTATCTGGAATATGTAACGGAAAGACCAGGTTATTATGTGACCGGCGACGGCGGACGCTTCGATGAAGACGGCTACATATTTATCATGGGACGCATTGACGACGTTATCAACGTTGCAGGACATCGCTTGTCTACCGGCGCGATGGAAGAAATAGTTTCCAAGCATAAGGATGTTGCGGAATGTGCTGTTTTCGGCGCTGAAGATCAACTTAAAGGTCAGGTTCCCGTGGGATTCGTCGTGCTGAAAGCCGGCGTCGACCGCGATCCGAAAGACATTATCAAAGAACTTGTCCAGATGGTTCGCAATGAACTTGGCGCACTGGCCTGCTTCAAGGAAGCTGCTGTGGTCAGGGCTCTGCCGAAAACCCGCTCAGGAAAAACCCTGCGCAGTACCATGCGCAAAATAGTTGACGGCAAGGATTATGTGGTACCTTCCACTATTGACGATCCTGCAGCTTTGGATGTCATTGCTCAAGCAGCCAAAACAATCGGCTACGGGAAAAAATAATATTTCTTAGTTTGTGATTGCGCGTCCTGCAAGTCAGGACGCGCATTTTCCATCCTTTTTTTCTCAAACAAATTCCTGAACATTTCTTCCTATAATCCTTAATTTTCAAGTCCTTGTTTTCATACTACGTTACAAATGGTAGAAGATTTGGATATGCTCAAGAATGATGAAATAAACAGATTACATGGAAAATGTGGGATCAATAATCACTAGAAATTAAATTTTGTTAAATCAGGGCTATTTTTTTCTCTTTTCTGCGATTGAAACTATCGCCCTGCGAAAAAACTATATATGCTTTTTCGCGGTATTATCAGAGTCTTGGAACAGCGATTTGCGTAGAATAAGATGATAACTTTTAAGAACATTGCGATACTGTTCAATGAAAGTATGGCTTTCTTCTATTGTTGATGTCATGAATGTCCGCATCATTTGTTTCATCATATTTATGTGATCCCCTATATCTTCGCCTTTCATTGAAAAAAGAACGATTTCCGTCATTTTTTTTCGCAATGGGCGACACGTATTAGATAACAATATAACAATAATGTTATGCGCGATATCCGCAACTAATTCTTGCGATTTGAGTTCAAGTTCCACTAAACGATTTTTGTCATGCAGGTTGGCAAGGCCTTCATCTAAAATTTCCATCGCGGTTTTAAAATCACGAGGTGTGTAATGTTTTACTGCCATTTTAAGTATTTCCGGATAGAATGCTATCCAGAACTCCCATAATTCGTCAATTATGTACGGATCAATCAGCAATTCTTCATCAGTCTGTTCTAACTGCAGGAAAAGGATTCTCAAAAAATCAATACTTGCTCCTTTCAGAAAATCCCGCACATAGATACCATCACCCTGGCGAATGAAAAGAACATTCATCATCTCCAAATGTTTTAATCCGATTCTAAGCGATACTCTGTCCACATCCATTTCTTTGGCAAGCTGCCTTTCAGAGGGTAACTTATCACCCGGTTTAAGCTGTCTGCTGAAAATCTGCTTAATTAATATATTCACTACTCTCTCGTGGACTTGTACGTCCTCCATAACTTCTCCTTATCAATATTCTGCTTGTTTTGACTTTGTATTTAAACGCATTCATTCATAAAATGAAAAAATATCTTGACATCCGGATAATGTATATCTATTATTGGACTATTAACTAAGCTAAATTGTTTTACCATAACGTTTGTATTAAAGTACCATATCACTTTCTTATTAACAAGGAATAAGTTGAATAGTGTTGTGATAACGAGTCCTTTGTCGGAAAAGTCCACCAAAAAGAATGTGGATTAAAAATTATTTTTTTAACTTTGCCTTTGAATCTTCATATCTGGCAGTGAATTTAATAAATTTCATTTAATGGTCAAACTCTTTCTAAAAGGAGGTTTTATGAAGTTAAGAAAATTTTTCTGGTTTATCTTTTTCGGATTAACAGAGTTTTTTATTAGTCCTGCTTTTGCACTTACTCTTGGAGAAAAAGTAAAATATATCAGGTTTTTAATGGGATCTAAAATAGAACTTACACCGCGTGAAAGAGAGAAATATGCGAAGGCTTTTCTAGAGTCCACTAGCGGAATTACATTAATAATCTCATTTTATATTCAAAATCTTTTTGAAAGGAGGTTTTATGACATGTAGAAAAACTTATTAGGCTCCTCTGTTTGGTTTACTTGTTTTTCTTATTAGGACAACTTCTGCCTTTGAGCCTACGGTGCGAGAAAAGAACAAATATGCGAGTAGTCTTACGTTAAAAGTCTCATTTTATATTCAAAATCTTTTTGAAAGGAGGTTTTATGAAATGTAGAAAACTTGTTAGGCTTCTCTGTTTGGGCTTAGTTGTATTTTTTATTGGATCAACTTCTGCTTTTGCTCTTACGCCTGGAGAAAAGGTTAGATATGCAAGGGGTTTATTGGGATTGGTATCTGCAGGAGAACTTACACCACAGGAAAGAGAAAAATATGAGTTTTTTTCAATGGGTTCTAAAATAGAACTTACATCGCAGGAAAAAGAAAAGTATGCGAAGGCTTTTCTAGAATCCGCGAGCGGTCTCAAACCGCAGGAAAAGGCAAGATATGCAAAATTTTTAATGGGATCCTTTAGCGAACTTACGCCTCAAGAAAGAGAAAAATATTCTGATATTTTTCTGGAATTCGCACTCATGCTTACACCTCAAGAAAAGGCAAACTACGCAAATCTTCCTGGCGTACAGCACTTAAAAAAAATTAAATCAAACAGTGATTACACTTATGCTGTCAAGATGGCTACGCTTGCCCCCGATGGTGTCGGGTGGGCTACTTTAATTAAAGAAGTAATCAATCCCGGAATATTAAAGATGACAAGCGGCTTGATAACTTTGGATTGGTATTATGGTGGCACGATGGGCGATGATCAGGATATCCTGGCCAAAATGCGCAATGGGCAACTGCAGGGAGGTGGATTTACCGGATGGGGACTGGTGTTGGCTTGTCCGGAGATGGCAATAATGGAACTCCCGTTCTTGTTTAATAATTATGATGAAGTGGAATATATTTACTCCAAGCTGAGACCTCGCATTAGTCAGTGGTTCGAAAAGCGAGGATACCATCTTGTTCTGTTGGCAGAACAGGATTTTGATCAAATCTACTCCACGAAGTATCCAATCAAAACACCCGAAGATTTTAAGAAGAGCCGTTTCTTGACATGGTACGGACCTGTGGAAGAGAGAACTTTAAAAGCTTTGGGCGCAAGCCCTTTGCCGATTCGCGTGCCCGAGGTAGCGGCTTCCATCCGGACAGGAGTATGCGATGCCTTCATCAGTCCGGCTCTCTGGGCGGTCGGCACCCAAATGTACACCATAATGAAATACATCAATCCTGTTCACATAAGATATTCACCGGCAGGTGGTGTTATAACTAATCAGACATGGAATCTAATGCCTAAAGAAGCTCAGGTGGCTATCGATTATTTCGTAATGTCAGTGGAAAAGGATTTTCGGCAAAAAGTCCGTGCCGGCAATGAAAAATGCATTAAGTCTATGATTAAATATGGTATGAAAGAAGTCAAGATGACCCCGGCGGAGCTTGATATTTTAAAGAAGAGACTCGTGTCGGTTTGGGACGAATCAGCCGAGAAGGGATATTATTCCAGGGCCGAGTTAGCCGAAGTTAAAGCTCTTTTAGCGGAGTATCGAGCCAAGAATAAAAAATAAATACAATTTGTCTTAAATTATTTTAAAATACAAGAACAGTTATTAAATTGGCATAACGAAAATTACAATAGATTGGAGGATAAAAAAATGAGTGAAGACATTACAAAAAGTACAGCAAATCAGACTTTTACTATTTCCGTTAATGTAAGAGAGTTGTTAACTGAGTTTGTCCCAAAACTAGCCAGGGAATATATTAAGATGCGGGGAGCGCAGGAAGAACTAAAAGATACGGAACTGACATTGACCTTGGACATATCGGGCAGTTTATACAGTTATATCATCAAGGACGGTGTCAATTTTGATGTAAAGGAAGGCGAGATTGCAAATCCTAATGTTCGGATCTCATTCTCCATGGAAAGCATGTCTAAAATGCTGGATATGAAGAACGTAGACATGTTGATCGGCATGCAGAGACAGTTGACACGACAAAAATTCGAGGTACTTTCCGGGTTGAAGGGAACCAGTGTGTTCCAGATAACAAATTCAGACGGTACTATTTCCGAGATTACAGCAACATTTAATGATACACAGACCCCTAAGGCTTTACTAAGGCTCTCCTTGGAGAATGCCAATCTTATTAATAGCGGAAAGGAGTCACCCATCAATCTTTACATGGCCGGGAAAATGAAGATAGACGGCGATATAGCCTTTGCCATGAAACTGCAACCGCTGTTTACAGCATAAAATTTTTGATACATTATTAAGATTTTTATAGTCGGTTGCTTATGGTAGCTATTCGATTCTACTTAAACATTATGAATTTTGACTTGGGATTGTCTTAAATAGCCATGGGTATAAAAAATATTTTTTACAAAACCCGGCTTTCGTTATTAATGTATGGCTTTGCGTGGCTTATTCGACTAGTCGGAATCATCAATAGGGATTTCCACGCGCGATTGTCCCGGAACGACTACTCATTTATCATGAGTTCCAGAGAAGATGATACTGCTCGATACTTTCGGTTTATCGGCGGAAATCTGCGTTCAGGCCGTAGCCGAATTCCGGTAGATTTCGCACTGATTTGGCGGGACAATCAATCCGGTGGCAGAGTGATGACAGATATTGTTCTAGGCAAGCGCAAGGCACTTTACAATGCCGTGATCAAAGGAGTACTCACCCTGGAAGGCGAAGGAAAATATGTTTCATTGTTTATGGAAATCATGAATCATCTCAATCGAATTTTCACAAAGAATAAGACAAAAGGCGGAGGTTACGATAAAAAAGCCTGATTACAGGCGCGGGATTACATGAAGATTGCACCAAGTATCTGGGGTTTAACAGTTAAAACATACATGGAGGTGTTTATGCAGTTAATCATCAGGTTTTTCTGTGTTGTATGCGGAGTGTTACTTCTGGGTTCCATTGCCTGCGCTGAAGGCCAGTGGGAGCTTATCGAGTCAAAAAACGGCATTGATACATACAAGATGACCCATCCGGGAACCGATATATGCACGTTCAAGGGAATGGGCTTTGTTGATGCCAAAATAGAAGTCGTCGGTGAGGTAATGCGTAATATTCAAGCATACCCCGAGTGGATGGCCAAGTTCAAGAAAACGACCATACTTAAAACCATTGACCGGAACACATATGTTTTTCATGCCATTTTGAAAACACCAATACCATTTCAAAATAGAGATATAGTAATCGAAAACCAGACAAAGTATAACTTTAACAACGGCACTTGTCTGATCTCTTTCCGGTCGTCAAATAGCTTCAACTATCCTAAACAGGAGGGATACTTCAGGATCACCGAACTGGAAGGCCAATATTATCTTGAATATTTCGGCAGAGATAAGACACGGATTACTTATCAGTACCGGTCCGATCCCGGCGGCAATATTCCTGTTCATCTGGCTAACGAGATAGAAATCAAGCATTATCCGGCTCAGACTATTACCGGCTTACGCAAGATAGTGCAAAAGAAAAAATATATAGATGCCGGTCTGGCCTCGCCTGATCATGACATGATTGAACGGATGCTGGACAGTAAAAAAGATGTGGCCAACATATTGAAAAACAGGATCGGTGAATACATTATTGACCCGGTTTTACTGAATATGCTGTTCGAAATGACGACACCCAAAAAGATCGTGGACAACGTGTATGCTACCCGTTCTGATTTTGCAAGCATTCGGCAGGGGATAGTCGATCTGTTAAATGTCGTTACCGAAAAGGGACATACCGGACAACAGAAGCAGGAAGTTGATACTATAATCGCCTATCTAACGGATAAGGAGTTTGACAGCTTTTTTTCTATGAAGAACTTCATGGGCGAGAAATGGCTTTTGGATGAGATCATAAAAGATAAAAAACTCGTCCATGGACTTTTCGACATGGAAAGCAGTCTTGCCAAGGTGATTTTTGAAAAGGTCACTACATCCAAAACAGCGGTGACTTCATTCATCAAAGACAAGCGGCTTGCTGAAAGCATTCTTACGAATGCATCCATCCGGGAAAAGTTGTGGGCGGATAAGGTGCTCAGGATGAGGCTGACCAACGAATTGGGCATGTTTAGAAGCACCAGGGATTTTGAAAATCTAATCGCGGAGCGTGTGAAAAGCTATTCACTATAAACCGCCCGATAGTTTACGGGAAAGTTTTTTCCCATCGTTTGATATTTAGTGATTTGTTCTCAAAAATAATTCAGAGGTGAGTTTTTATGGTCAGTGCTGCCTTACCGTGGCTAAAGGAATATAATATCTTCGGCATACCACAAACGTTAAACCCTTATCCGGATAAACCCGCATACGATATTCTGTATGAGACAGCCAGGAGATTCAAGAAACAGGGTCTTGTTCAGATAGACTATTTTATGAGTTATCCGGAAGTGAAGAATCATGTTGATCGTCTGGCTACGGTCTTGTTTAACATGGGACTGAAAAAAGGCGACAGGGTTGCAACTCTTTTACCGACTTCAATCCAGTTTGTTATCGCGGATTATGCTATTTCCAGAGCCGGTCTGGTACATATCCCCAGCAGCTCTCTGGAACCGGCCGATCATTTGCAACATAAATTCAAAGAAGGTTCACCCTATTCTCTGATTTGTCTGGATGAATATCTGGACGTCGTTAAAAATATAGTACAGCATGTTGAGATAAAGAATATTATCGTTTCAAAATTAGACGATTATTCGCTTAATAAACCCAAAAGCTATGAACCGCTTACATTAAAAGGCGCGCAGTGGTGGACTGAATTGATTTCAAAGACTCCCCCCAGTCCTCCCGAAATCACCTTTGATGTGGCAAAAGATCTGGAATTGATCCTTTTCACCGGTGGGACAACAGGTCTTCCCAAAGGATGCATGCTGACGCATCGCAACGTGTACGCCAACACTATGCAAAACGCCAATGCCATGGGCGGAGCGCAAAAGCTGGTCAAAGGTGCTCTGACCGTTTTAATGGGACTACCTTTCTTCCATTCCTATGGTCACTGTACCATGCATACTATGACCTACGAGGGCTATAATCAGATATTGATTCCCGATGCGCGTGATACAGCAAGCATGGTCAGAATGATCAAGGAGTATCATCCGTTTTTACAGATAGGCGTGCCGACTCAATTCCTGAAATTAACACAGGGAGAATTAAAGGATGTTAACATTCTGGGCATTTCCGGTTCGGCACCCTTGCCCAAGACAGTTCAGGAAGAATTTGAAAAGAAGGGCGGCGGAGGCGGAATCATGGAAGGTTACGGTCTTTCCGAAATGTCGCCCGTTACCCATCTGAATACATCATTTCTGCTGCGGATTTTGGGCGGTAGAACTCTTGTAAAAATAAACAGCAAGCTTCTTCAGATACCGGGTGTTGTCCCTATGATCAATAATTTTTTACGTCTTTTAGGCAGTAGAAATACCGGCTTCATGATGAGCAAAGGCATGGGCCTTTTATCGAGGCTGACCGCGAATAAAGCAACAAAACCGAAAAAGGTCGTTGAAAAAAGAGGAACCATAGGCGTTCCGATGCCCGATACGGAAATAAAGATTGTCGATATCGATACAGGAGCGATCCTGTCCTGGGATGAAATTGTTAAAGGCAAGACAGGTGAAATGTATCTGCGCGGTCCGCAGAGGATGCTGGGATACTGGCCCACGCCGGGAAGCGGTCTCGATGAAGAGGGGTACGTTCATACAGGCGATGTCGTCAAGGTTGATGAAAACGGTTATTTCTATATCGTTGATAGAACCAAGGACATGATAATTGTTTCAGGATTCAAGGTATATTCCAGAGAGATTGACGACATCTTACAGGGGTGTCCCGGCGTAGGAAGGGCTGCGACAATCGGCATTCCCGATCCCGAAAGACAGGGTAGTGAGCGTGTATGTGTGTTTGTCGAGCCGCAGAACGGATGCGAAAGGGACATTACCGAAGAAAAGATAATAAATTATCTGAAGAATTCAGTGGCAAAATATGCAGTACCGAAAGTTGTGAAGATAGTTGAATCAATACCCCTTACTGAAGTCCAGAAAGTGAACAAGAAATTATTGCGCCAGATAGCTGAAAAGGAAGCCGCCGGCAAGAAAGCAGATGGTGCAAGCTCATAAAAATATGCTCTGGCTGAACTCTGGGTTGCCTAAAGCGCAATTGGTTTTTGTCATTTTGGGAGAAACACTCAAAATGGCAGAATTCAAATCCCCTTGTCCGCAATAAATTTCATCAAAATAAAATACATATACTGACAGGAAGAGAATTGCCGCATAAAATGTGGCAATTCTTCTATTTCTTTTGTCATTCCCGTCCCGCATACGCGGGATTTTACTCCGGCGGGAATCCAGTTACGATTTAAATAAAAAAGGGCGCGTTATTCACCGCGCCCTTTTCTTCATTATACCGACATTTGCTATTTTTTCTTCTCCCAATTGCCGCCGTCGTTTTGCACCCACCAGCCGGACTGAGATTTTTCTCTCCAACTGTTGGCGAATATTTTCTTTATCTGTGGCACCGAGTCCGAGCCGAGCTTGTTCGCGCTGGCGATTTCGCTGTAAAGCGCCGCGCGATCTTTGTTTTCCTGATCGATTAGTTTATTGACCAGGCTTCTTTCCTGTAGATTTAATCCTGCCGTATCTTTGGCCTCGATCAACCCCTTGTTGTTTTCGCCTAGCGCACCCTTGTCATAGAATGTCTTCAACTGCGCGTACCGGCTCTTAATCGATTCCTTGATGCCGCGGATAGCGGGGGTTGACACATCAATATTCACTTCGGCGTATGCCGGTCTCGCGCCGAACATGAAATCCAGAGAACTTGTGGGGCCCGGCTTTTCCACAGGCGATTCCGGGGTATTGGTACGGATATCATCAACGATCTTGTCCGCTGCTTTCTGAACTTCAGCCGCCGGGAAATAGATGTTTACGGTAACGCAGGCAACAATTACAAAAGCTGCAATATAACTGATTGCTTTGAATGTTTTTTTCATAAATCCTCCTGTTTCAATAAGTGTTTTTTATTTTAACACAATTTATTTTTTACGGCACGTTCTTTGTTTCTTTTTGTGATTTGGTTATTCTGCTCATTCTTTCGGCCATATCCTTGAAACTGATATAACTATCGGGATTCTGATTGACAATATCTACTCCCCTGAACAACGCCTTTCTTACAAGATATTCTTTACCCGAGTCGTGAATAAGTCCCCGCAGTTTGAAAATATCATCCTTGAGAGTGCACCTCATGCCGATTTGGCTGTAAGGATAATCTTTGAAAAACTGGTTGATGCCGCTGTTTAAGATGGCGGAAATCGCTCCTGAACCGGTGCTGACGATAGAAAGATCATTAATCGCATCAACGCTGATCAGTTTCGGCACACTTCTGCTTGTATCCGTTTCGATCACAAGATCAAAACTGGACGGCTGATCATATTCCATCGAAAAATTCTTTAACGATCCTTTGATAAGACCTGTCATCCGTCCCACCTTGAGGCTCGACGTGAGCTTTTCCAGATCGATATGATCAAAACCGGCATCGGCTCCAAAAAACTGTGACGCGGAAAATAACCGGCCGGCAAAAATGTTTTCTATTTTGATTTGTCCGCCGAAGGACTGCGCGACAAGCGCACCGCTGGCAGTCCACTTTCCATTCTGAAAAATTATGGAAGGTAATTTCCCGTCAATCATTCCGGATAAAAGCACCGGCTCTTCCTGTTCTATTATTTGCTCAATATTAACATGTCTGATGACCATGCCCGTTTCCGCGCGCATTTCCGGTCGCAAAAGATTTTCCACCCTGAAACCCGCAAGGCTGATTTCACCATCGAATATTTTGGCGTTTATCGGATCAGGCAGGATAAACCTGTTGCCGGAGAATACAACCGGCATAGCAAATTTGCTGATCCGGATATTATCCTTTTCCAACAGATCAAAAGCAACGGCGCCGGTCTTGCCGCCGGAAGAAGATGCGGCAGGAGTACCGGTAAAAGCAAGATCGTAGGGCAGTGAAACGTTCAGCCCGGTCAGTGTCAGCGAGTTTGCGGGCGAACGCACATCGACGCCGCGCAGGGCCAGATCACCCTCAATCATTTTTTGCCGGTCGGATATCAGAGCCGTGAGTTTTAAATCCGCGTCGCCTTCGATCTTCAAATCCTTAAAATTGGAATAATTCTGACTGATATAATTTTGCGCGGCAACGCTAAACAGACGCTTGAGCAAAATGCTTTTTGCGTTGAGAGAAATGAGATTTCTGTCGGGCGACACATCAGCGGAAAATTTATAATTGCCGGTCTGAAAGAGATCGCCTGTCCCCGACAAAGAAAGCGAAAAAGGTTTTTGAGCAAATGCGCCCTGCGCGGAAATCTTAGCTTTTTTGCCCTTGAAGTCCTGATAATAAGCTCCCCAGAGAAACTCACCGACCGCGCAATCCGTGTTGAAATTGAAACTGCCTTTGCGGCCTCCGCCCGGCGCATCAAACTTAAGTTCCGTTCTGCTGTTCATCTTTTCTGCGGCTTTGGAACTATCGGCAGAAGCGAAACCCCCTTGGCGAAGGTCAACAATTGCTTTTGCCTTCCATATCAGAGCATCCTCTTCCTGTCTGCCCCAGCTTTCTATTTCAAATCCGCTTTTACCCTTAAATTTCCAGTCGCGATAATTATCGGGCAGCAGTGGTTTTATAAGGACGCTAATCCGCGCGATGTCCAGGGACGAGGCATGCAAAGAAGCGTTCCAAACCAGTGGATTGGCGGTTACCGAAATTCCGCCTTTCAGCAATCCGATGTCCGCGCCTGATATTTCCAGCGACGTAAGAGAAAAACCGGATGTCTTCTGATCGTATGATGCATTGAAGTGAGCCTCGATATTTTTAATCGCAAGCCGCCCTTTGCCTACTCCCTGAGTAATATTACTGACTGTTGCGCTGGCGCCGTCCAGAGAGATCATATCACCGTCCAGTTTGAGACCGGATGTGAACGCTCCGTTATCGAGTTTTATGTCACTATATAAACTCTTATCCAAAATAATCCGAAACGAACCGGAAGCATGAGGCGCTGGCGAAAATCGGGCAAGGTCAAGTGCCGTTTCCAGTGAGCCTTCGACGGCAGTGCTTCCGGAAGTAATGATAAAACCGCTCTTACCGTTAAGATGACCGGCGCCATCAGGATTAAAATCATTTATGCTCATATTCATGCCGGACAGAGAATAGATTGTCGCATCCGCTTTCAAATCCAGCCGGCCGTTTTTCACTTCCAGAAGATGGACCCGAGGCAGCTTTTTGAGGGTTTCCAACGGGTTGGTTTCCGATTTTTCTTTTTTCAGATAGAATATAAATTTCGGATCGGTAAGAACCATCTTCTCTATATTGATTTTCCACCAGCGGCTGACACTGCCTTTGATATCCGCCCTGGGCAGAGAAATCGTAAAACCTTTTTCCTTCATTTCCTTGATCTGCAGGCCGCTGATATGGCCGCCGAGATGACGATCAAGATAAATGTCATCGACATGCAGATAAATACCGGTCATGGGCTGCGCATATGCCGCCAGCCTGTTTACGGCGCGGGGGGACTGCAAAAGGGGAAACAGTCCGATAAGCACTGCCGCAGGCACGGCAAGAATTAAAATGATTATGGTAATGACGAATACTTTCTTTTTCATTATCCCGAACCATACTTCATGTTACGATGCGCCTGATAATTCCGAAAGGCACCATTTTTAAAATAGGTATGTGTTAAAATATTATTTTATCCCAAAGCCGTCAAGAAATGAAGTTTGTTGCTGTAACTGTAAGAAGCATATAACATATCTTCGAAAATATCGACCCCGCATACACGGGATAAACTCCAGCCGGCGGTGCACCCCTTAGGTTATTAACAGTCCAACAATAATAACGACATTGGGCACGTAGCCACTACAGTCGTCACCCCGGCGGAGGCCGGGGTCCAGTTTTAATAATTCTGGATTCCGGCTAGACCCATGCCGGAATGACCAATGTCTAGACTATTATGAGACAATTAATAAATCCATCATTCTCTTTCCTCCCTTGAGGGGAGGAAATTAAAAGGAGGGTGAAGTATTTTTTTAATCGCCCCCTCCCCTCAATCCCCTCCCTCAAGGGTCGGGGAAGTTTTTGAAGAAGGCAACTTGGTATCAATCCATTTTCTGTAAATATTCAATTCTCTCAATCAGCGGCGGCCAATTCACAACCAGACAAACAAAATAGAGCCCGACAAGGGATAAAACAATCATAAATATTAATTGTTGTAAAATATGTTTCTTTTTCCAGTGGCCGATTTCATGGGCAAGCACCACCAGTATTTGGTCGTGCTGAAAAAAGGATGTTTTATTAATACTCACATCTTCTGCTTGACAGAAACGTTCCCACGCTATAGGTAACGAACAGGGGTGGCCGACAAGGTCTGAGATTATACCCTTTGAACCTGATCCGGGTAATGCCGGCGTAGGGAGAGAAAAAGGTGTATCCATCCGTTTCCCCTCATGAGGAAACGGATTTTTTTATGGGTATCCATACCAGTCAGCCACCCAATAAAATCTTTGGGAGGTATTCATGTTAAACGAAGTAATTATCAGTCGGGCAATTCTGGATTCCTATTTTAAAAAGCTTGATAGCTGTTTGGATCTTGATGTCGCCATAGTCGGCGGCGGACCATCAGGTTTGGTGGCCGGATACTATCTGGCCAGGGCAGGACGGAAAGTGTCACTTTTCGAACGCAAGCTCTCGATAGGGGGTGGCGTTTGGGGAGGCGGCATGATGTTCAATTCCATCGTGGTGCAGGAGGCCGGCCGGCAACTGCTTGACGAATTCGACCTCAAAGGTTCGGAATATACGCCCGGCTATTATGTGCTCGATGCCGTGGATGTCACTGCAACACTCATCCACAAGGCCGTGCGGGCCGGTCTGCAGATCTTCAACCTCATTACCATGGAGGATGTGGTGATCAAGAACGAGCGCGTGGCCGGTCTGGTCATCAATTGGAGCGCTGTTGATATCCTGAAGTGGCATGTGGACCCGATAACCCTTCACGCCAAATATGTCATCGACGGCACGGGGCATCCCGCCAATGTCGCCGAAGTACTCGTCCGGAAAATGGGCGTCAGACTGAATACGAGCACCGGCGGCATCGTGGGTGAAAAATCCATGGAGGCCGAACAGGGCGAGATGCAAACTGTAGAAAACACCCGCGAGGTCTATCCCGGGCTTTATGTCAGCGGCATGGCCGCCAATGCGGTTTATGGCGGCTATCGCATGGGTCCGGTCTTCGGCGGCATGCTGCTCTCGGGCCGCAAGGCGGCTGAAATGATTCTGGCGCACCTATGATTACAGCAAAAGATCAAACACTCAGAGCAGACCTGCGGCGCGGGCTTTATCTTGTATTGACTGAACCGCGAGACGGGTATGAAACGGTCTGCCGGTGGGCGGTGGAGGCAGGTCTTCCGGCAGTGCAATTGCGCTACAAGGGCAGTGACGATCGTGAACATCTTGCTCTGGCGCAAGCTCTGCGACTGATCACCAAAGGCACCGGCACGCTCTTCATCGTGAATGACCGGCCCGATATCGCACGCATCTCGCAAGCCGACGGAGTGCATCTGGGTCAGAATGATCTTCCGGTTGCGGAAGTCCGGCGGATCATCGGCCCGGCCATGTTGCTGGGCCTTTCCACGCATGACATAGAGCAGGTTGCCACCGCGAACACCGCGCCTGTAGATTACATCGGGTTCGGGCCTTTGTTCTCCACCAATTCCAAGGCGCAACCCGATCCGGTAACCGGTCCCGGGGCATTGAAAGCCGCGCTGGTCATCAGCCGACATCCCGTCGTAGCCATAGGCGGGCTGAATCTGGAGCGTATCAAGCAACTGCATGCACGCCCGCATAATGCGGCAGTTATCCGGGCTGTAAGTGACGCGCCCAATCCTCTGGCCGCTATGCGCGCGATCAATGCTGCTTGCCTGGACATGGACTTGTGACGTCTGTCGGTTTAAGTATTGCCGATTTCTTTATCGATTGATTTTAAATATTCGATTCTCTCAATCAGCGGAGGATGGGAATAATAAAACCAGACATATAAAGGGTGAGGATGCAGATTAGATAGATTGTCTTTGGCTAATCGTTTGAGTGCGTTAATCATGGGCTCTGATGTTCCGGTTAACTCATGAGCCATTTTGTCAGCTTCACGTTCATACCGTCGTGAAATAATAGCGCCCAGGGGACTAAAGAAAAATCCTATGCAACTCAAATAAATAGAAACCAAAAGCAATCCGGCGTAAACAGGCTTGTTTTTTAATCCGAACGCGCCATACAGCGACGGCCAGTTCACAACCAGATAAACAAAATAGAGCCCGACAAGGGATAAAACAATCATAAATATTAATTGCTTCAGGATATGCTTCTTTTTCCAGTGGCCGATTTCATGCGCGAGCACCGCCAGTATTTCTTCGTGCGAATGAGAAGCAAGCAAAGTGTCATACAGAACGATGCGCTTGGTTTTGCCAATGCCGGTAAAATAGGCGTTGGTATGCTTGGAACGTTTGCCTTCATCAACCTGAAAAATTCCCTTGGCCTTTAATCCGACTTTGGCCAGCAGCGATGTGATTTTTTCTTTCAGCTCTTCATCCTTAATCGGTTCATATTTATTAAAGAGCGGAGCGATGACCACCGGATAAAGCCACATCAGTAAAATTTCAAACGCTGTAAAAAACACCCAGGCCCAGAACCACCAGCTTTTCGGCAGGTAAAGAATAAAAGCCATGAAGGCGGAAAGCAGTACTCCCATTAAGACGGCGGAAATGATCACAGATTTCACAAGGTCCGTAAGCCACAGCTTCCAGGTAATCGTGGAAAAACCATATTTCTTTTCCAGAACAAACGTGTGGTAAATGTCGAATGGAATTCCCGCGACACCACCGATGACCGACAGTACCCCGAAAAAAATCAGCGCCTGCCAGATTAAGTGCCACTGCAACCCAAAGAGTTTCCCGACAAGCACCGGCAGTAAAAGAAACAATATGGCCAGTTCCAGAATGTCTTCGACTAAATTTTCTTTAGTTTCCAGACGCGAATTGTCATAAGTATAATCCACCATTTTCGCCAGAGTTGCTTCATCAATCATACCCTGAAAAACAGGAGGAATCTCCTTGCCGTGATTTCGCAAATGTCTGATGTTGAGTTGCTGTAAAATATAACGCCAGATTATCCGGCCGAGAAACAAAATTAAAAATAAAATTAAAAGCGTATTTTCCATAAACTACTGATCTTTATGAAACTCCTCTCTTAAGGAAACAACCATCTTTATATTATTAATAAGCTTCTTTCCTCTTCATTATATCCATGATGAAAATCAATATTTGTTTTTCATCAACCTGATAAAACAAACGATATTCTCCAATTCGATACCGGTAAACATCTTTAAATTCACCTTTTAGTTTCTTGATATTTTTGCCAAAGAAAGGATTGATTCTTAATTGGGGATAAACGTATGTTTTGACTTTATTATAAATTTTACTGATATCTTTTTTAGAAATGACACGCTGAAATGTTTCCGTCTCCGCAATTTCAAATCTATTTAACAATTCGATATTTCCCCTTCTTAATATCTTCCTTAGCCTTTCTTAATGATGAGACCAGAACCTTGTCCTTCAATATCGCGGCCATTTCATGATCATCAACAAATGCTTCTTCAGTCACATGGGAAAGAGTTGCATATTCGATAAAGTTTGATATTGTTCGCCTCTGTGCCTGAGCAGCGGTCCTGAAGATATCATAGGTATCATCATCTATTCGCAATGTTATTGTTTTACCCATAATCCAAACCTCTTCATTTTTATTCAATTATAAACTATTTGCCGCATTCAATCAAGCATCTTCTTTTTAATGAGACTCATTGAAAACGAATTCCGACGAATCGGAGTGAAGTTTGAAATGTTAGTCGAATTATCCCCGAAGCGAAGCGGAGCGGGATAATGATCATCCTTTGATATACCAGAAGCGTAGTGCACTGAAATTTGTCGGACGAATTATCCCGCAAAGCGGAGGGTATGAACCCCAAAGTTTACATTGAGGTTCACGCACGGGGTTAATTACATAATCATGCTTTGCGGTTAATAATTAAGTATTCTGTTCCCGAAATTATCCTATTCAATTTTTTATATTTTTATATGCAAACAAACTCAAGCCGAAACCAACAACGATAAGAGAACCTCCACAGGGCATATTCATGCCTAAAAATGTAAAATCAAAGAATTTTAAAATCCCTTCCCCGATAAACATTAAACCGCCAATAATCAAAGCATACTTTTCCATGGTAGTTCCTCCTCCATTAATAATATTTAAAAACACGGTAAGCCCTCCGTGCCTTTAGTGTTGTGAGTCATAAATATCTTTACAGCATGTCATTTCGAAGTCCCGCATACGCGGGATCATACTCCGCGAGAAATCTTAATGATCATAAGAATATACAAGATATCTCCCGTTGGTCGATATGACAAGTTTTCATTGAAACACTACACTAGCTGGTTTTATTTCCCCACCGGGCAGGAATTGAGGCAGTCGAAGCAATAATAGAATACCCCTGTGTTCATGTTCTGCCAGAACTCCCAGAAATCCGGGCTTTTGATCAAGTTGATTTTTTCTTCGTCGCCGGGCGCCTTGATCAGCTTTATCCCGAACCGGATAAGGCCGGGTAGACCGTATTTCATGTGGTGCACTGCGCAACGCATGACCGCCTCTTCGCCCTTAAGCCTGAGCGCGCCCGTGGGGCAGGCCTCCACGCACAGGTCGCACTCGGAACAATAATTTTCCTTCACGGGTTTGCCCGGATCCAGGTCCGCGCTGGTGAGGATGGCCAGGAATCTGACGCGCGGCCCGAATTCTTTGGTAATCAAAAGGCCGTTCTTCCCGATCGACCCGAGTCCGGCCTCATAGGCAATATGACGCAGACTCAGTTCTGCGATAAGTCCACCGGTTTCTCTCTGCATGGGCAAAGGAAGATAGGTCGGGATCGGGCTGGCCGAAAAACCGGCATCATCCAGATCTCGCATTAAAGCGAAACCCACGCGGGCCAATTCCTCGTAGAGTAGTTTTGTGGAAAACTGCGCGATTCTGATGTTGCTCTGGGATGCCGCAACCGAGGAGCTGACCATGCGCACGCCCACGATCAGTAAAGATTTGGCTTGGGGGTCGATCTTGCTTATCTCCTCTTTTGCGCCGGGATATTTTTCCATCTGAGCCGTGGTGCATGCAGAGACCATATCCACTCCCAATTCTTTTGCTCTTTTGAAAATTTTATCGGTAAGTTTTTTATCCATGTAGATACTCCCTTTTTTAATGAGACCCAAGATTTAATGAAACATAGCGCACTGAAGCTTACAGATCGAATTAATGAAACTAAACTATTATAAACGAAATGCAGTAATATTTGCTAGTTGAATTATCTTAGATCGAAGGACTCTTTAAACGACTGATGACTGCCAACGTCCTGACCGTTGCAATGAATAGCTAATATTTTCAGGACAACGCGTAAACGCAAAACAATTATTTTTCAAAAGGATAACGTGATTAGATGTAGATGCACTTTAATAACGAAAAAATATGATTATCGCTATTGGGGTAGTAACTTAATAACTTAAGGGCGTCCCCCCTACACTACTCATGTTAGCACTTCTAAAAACCTAAGCATCAGGTCTTGAAATAACAGTTTTTCTTAACAATTCTGTATTCCTGTTTCATCACCTATATGTAACAAGTGTCATGGTTCGATATGACAAAAATCTCCACCCACCCCTAAGAAAAGCAGAGGATTAGAAGATTAGATTATTGGCGGTTTGGATATCCACAAAATCACTTGACAGAAGGATTTTTCGGCTATAGTATGCCAGTTAACGTAAGGTGGGTTTAGGGAGGTGTAAAATGTCAGCTTTTGTCCATAAAACGATCGGCGAACTAATCAAGGATACATCTACACGCTATCCGAAAAACATCGCTTTGATTTCTCCGGAGTTCGGAATCAGGCAGACTTACCGCGAATTTTACCAGACATGCCGAGATGTCGCCAAAGGGCTCATGGCAATTGGCATTAAGCGTGGCGATCATGTCGCCGTCTGGACGACCAATATTCCCGAATGGACTTATCTGCAGTGTTCTCTGGGAATGACGGGCGGCGTACTGGTTTCTGTGAACACGAATTATCAGACCCATGAACTGGAATACATCTTGAAGCAGTCGGATTCCACGACTTTGTTTCTTATTGATTCCTACCGGGACACCAGTTTTTACGATACTGTCCGTAAGATCACCCCCGAGCTGGATTCCTGTAAAGCGGGCTCGCTGGTTTCGGAAAAACTGCCGCTTTTAAAAAACGTGATCTATATCGGCAAAAAAGACAACACGCCCGGCATGTTTAAATTTTCCGATCTAATCAAAATGGGAGAGAAAATAACCGATAAGGAACTTGATGACCGGATGAATTCTCTTACCGATGATGACGTGATCAATATGCAATACACTTCGGGCACCACGGGTTTTCCGAAAGGTGTCATGCTGACTCATCACAATATCGTCAACAACGCCCGGATGGTCGGAGATGTCATGGGCATGACGAATAAAGACAGTCTGTTGATTCAGGTGCCGTTTTTTCATTGCTTCGGCTGTGTGATGAGCACTCTTAATTGCGTTTACCACGGCTCAACAATGGTCATTCTGGAATTTTTTGACGCACTCAAAGCGCTTCAGTTTATCGCGTCGGAGCATTGCACCGCCGTCAACGGCGTGCCGACAATGTTTGTGACGATGTTGAATCATCCCGATTTTGAAAAGTACGATATGAGTTCTCTGCGCACGGGCATTATGGCCGGAGCGCCCTGCCCTGAAGAGTCGATGAATCAGGTGCGCACGAAAATGCACTGTTCCGAAATCGTCATTGCCTTCGGTCAGACAGAATCTTCTCCCGTAATGACAATGACACGGCGTGACGATCCGGTGAAGCTGCGCGTGGCCAGTGTCGGCAGGCTTTTACCAGATATTGAAGGCAAAATCGTTGATCCGGAAACGGGCCATGACGCGCCCGTAAATGTGCAGGGCGAGATTGTTACAAGAAGCGCCTGTGTGATGAAGGGCTATTATAAAATGCCGGAGGCAACGGCCGAGGCCGTCGACAAGGAAGGCTGGCTCCATACGGGAGATCTGGGAACGCTTGATGAACAAGGCTATTTCAAGGTAACCGGGCGAATCAAGGATATGATTATTCGCGGCGGTGAAAATATCTATCCCCGCGAGCTGGAGGAATTTCTCTATAAACACCCCAAAGTGATGAATGTTCAGGTAATCGGCATTCCTGATAAGAAATATGGCGAGCAGGTTCTGGCGGCAATCCAGCTCAAGGCGGGACAAACGGCATCCGCTGAAGAGTTCATCGAGTTTTGCAAAGGCAAAATCGCGCGGCATAAGATTCCGAAGTATTGGGAGTTCGTAGACAGCTACCCGATGACAGCCAGCGGCAAGATTCAGAAATTTAAAATGAAGGAAATGTTTGAAAAGAAATATCATTCTTAAGCTGTCATTCCGGCGAAGGCCGGAATCCAGTATTTTCAGTAAGTTCTGGATACCGGCCTGCGCCGGTATGACGAAGATACTGGATGCCGGATCAAGTCCGGCATGACAAAGGAACTGGATCCCCGCCGACGCGGGGATGACAAAACCACTGGATATCGGCCTGCGCCGGTATGACGAATAGAGGGATTGTTCCTCCGAACAATCCGGTATAAGGCAAGCGGCGCGTTTGGCAAACGCGCCCTACAAAATAATGAAAGGACATCAGAATGAAAACCGTTTCCGATGAAATCAGTATTGGTGAACTGGCCAGGAAACTGGAAATGAGTCAACGCACCATTCGCTATTATGAAGAGATTGGTCTGCTTAATTCCATTAAACGCATCGAGGCCGGCCGCAGAGTTTATACAGACGATGATCTGCGTCGCCTGAAACTGATCAAACGGCTAAAAATTATGGGAATGACCCTGTCGGAGATGCAGGAATTGGAAGCAATGTGGACAATTGAGAAATCTAATGATAAGGTTCTCGGGCGATTGCTGGAATTAATGGGCAATCAATTGCGCAGGCTTGAAGATCGTATCGCCGATCTTAATATTTTGAGAAATGAAATTATGGAGTATCAAAAACGGATTAAATCTAAAATTGGCAAATCACGGGCATAAAACCCTCAAGTAAGTTCTGGAGTTCACTACAATAGTCCCCCTTAGCTTTACACGTTGGATCCCCCTGTACGCTTTGCATTCAGGATAATTCTACTTGCAATTTTAACAATCTGATGTTTGATTTCCGATATAAATTAGAGAATATGCATTCAATATTAAACTGAAAATCTGAACATCGTTGTCAATATTGATAATGGTTTGTTTAAAAAGGAGTAACACAGCAAAATGGAGAAGTTTTTCTATCCGCGCAGCATGGTGGTTATAGGTGCTTCAGTAAAGAGAATGAATCTGGGACATATAATCGTATTGAATAATCGAAGAAACGGCTACGAAGGAAACATCTATGGCGTGGGCAGTAAAGAAGGAGATATTGCCGGCGCGCCTGTTTTTGACAGCGTTGATAAGCTTCCGGAAGTTCCTGATGTCGCCATTATTATTTCCCCGGCAAAGACTGTTCCGGATTTTATGGAGGCCTGCGGGAAAAAGGGCATTAAGCGGGTTGTCATCGAATCCGGCGGATTTAGCGAATATTCAAAAGGTGAGCGAACCATGGAGAAAAAATTACTGGAGATCGCCGACCGTTATAATATTCGCTTCATCGGTCCCAACTGTGTAGGCACGGTAAATTTCGATATCAAAATGATGATGCCCTTCGGTTTCTTCCCGGGAACACCATCCGGAGGACGCGTGGCCATGATTGTCCAGAGTGGCGGTGTCGGCGGTTCCTACCTTAGAGAATTAGGCGACAATGCCATCATCCCCGGCAAATTCGCCGCTATCGGCAACAAATTGCAGATAGACGAGGTGGATGTTTTCGACTATTTGCTCAAAGATGAAAAGACCGATGTTATCACAATGTATATGGAAGGATTCAAGCGCGGGAGAGCGTTCTTTGATCTGGCGCTTAAATCGGACAAACCGATAATAGTCCAAAAATCAAACCGCAGTGCACTCACCGCCAGTATCGCTCAGTCCCATACAACAGCCCTTTCCGCCGACGATGCCGTTGTCGACGGTTGTTTTCGACAGGCAGCAATCATCCGTGCGGAGGGCGACATTGATTTTATCAGCGCAGTAAAGATTATCCGGCTTCCGCTCATGAAAAGCAGGCGGGTTGCCGTGCTGTCCCGTTCCGGCGGACACGCTGTCATGACCGTTGATGCCTGCGCCAAATTCGGATTTTCGCTGGTTGATTTTCCCCCGGCCTTCATCGAAACGATAAAAACCATCTATCACACGCGGATAATTGCTCATCAGAACCCCCTCGATCTTGGAGAAATCTTCGACTACACCATCTTTACCAAAATTCTGGAAGAAGCTCTGAAGTTGCCGGAGGTTGACGGCGTTCTGTTCAATCACCTTTATGTGTCCAGCTACGAAGGTGAAACGTCACGCGAGTTCTTAAGCAATGTCGGCAGGCTTGTGAAACAATATCAAAAACCTGTCGCCGTAACAGTGATTACCGATGCAGCTGAATTGCTGAATATATCGAGGACGCAGGGATATCCCCTCTTTACAACGCCCCTGATGGCGGCCAAAGCGCTCAATATGTCGGCCACTTATTACGAAGAAAAAACAGCGCGGGACGCCAGAGGCGAAAATGTTCAGGTCTCTGTTGATCCGGCCGCAATCGAAAAAATAAAAAATACATGCCGGACAGAAAAGCGGATTCCCCTGACGGACGAAGCTCTGCAAATTGCCGAAGCCGCGGGCATCCGATGCATTTCCGGCGTTACCGTCAAATCCGCAAAAGAAACCGGCAAAATCAAATTTGATTTCCCTGTTGCCGTGAAGCTTCTTTCACGGGATGCTTCCCATAAATCAGATGTGGGCGGTGTAAAACTAAAAATTAAAAATCATAAGGAACTTGCCCAGGCTATCTCCGACATGAAAAAAGCTTTCAAAAAAATTACACCTCAACCCAAAATTGACGGTTTTCTGATCCAGAAAATGGCGGAAGAAGGTGTGGAATGTTTTGTCGGCGGCCGCCAGGATCCGGTTTTCGGACCGATTGTCATTGCCGGTCTGGGTGGTATTTTTCTCGAAATCTTCAAGGACACAGCTATCCGTCTTGCTCCGGTAACGAAAAACGAAGCCATGGATATGTTGAAAAATCTAAAGACCTATCCGATACTGCAAGGCGCAAGAGGCAAGATGAAAGCGGATATAGAAGCCTTTGCCGATGTAATTTGCCGAATGTCACAGCTTTTGGCAACGGTGACGGATCTCGCCGAAATCGACCTGAATCCCGTTATCGTTCATGAGGTAGGCAAAGGAGTTTCCATCGTCGACAGCCGGGTTTTCTTCAAAGGCAGATGATTAGAGGATTGGAAGATTGGAAGATTTGATATCCAAGGATATTCCTTGCTCTTTCGACACCATCTCGAAAGCCCGAATCAAGTAGCGGAATATTGTTTTCCTTCTTTCAAAGTTTCAATAGCGGGCGGTAGTTCGAGTTGATTACTATTATGAACATTACTATTTACGCAAATACCATCTCGTCCGTACTTTTTCGCCTGGTACATAAGCTGATCAACTCTATGAACAAAAGCTTTCATCTCTTCTTTAAAATTGTATTGCGCAAGACCTATACTGACAGTTATATAAACTTGTTGACCAGGAATCGGGGAAAATACCTCTTTCTTTAATTCATTATGTATTCTTTTCGCCGTTGCGAATCCCTCATCTTCTTTGGTCATGGGCAGTATGATTGTAAATTCCTCTCCGCCGTAACGATAGGCGGAATCAGTTTCGCGCAGACATCTTTTTATAACCTGACTGAGTTGTGATAATGCATTATCTCCCTCAATATGACCGTATCTGTCGTTGAACTCCTTGAATCTGTCGAGATCCAGCAGCAAAAGGGTTAACGGTTGCCCGTGTCGGTTCGACCGCTCTATTTCTTTTTTAAGTTGATCGTAAAAATGCCTCGAATTGTAGAGCTTTGTGAGATCATCAATTATGCTGAGGTCTTGGTATCTTTGTTCGCTTGCACGCAACTCATCTTCCGCAAGCTTGCGCTCTGTAATATCCCTGAGCCTGCTAACCAAGTATTCTTCTCCGCAAAAATCAATAGTTGAAGCACTAATATCAGCGAAAAACATAGATTTATCTTTTTTCATCATAGGTATATCTTTCGCTATCAATATTTCTTTTCTTATTTGTTTTTCCATCTGATTAATGACATGCGGCAAGAATTCCGGCGGATGAATATCTGAAACGCTCATTTTCAGAAGTTCTTCTTTTGTATATCCAAGCATACTGCATATTTTTGCATTAACATCCGAGAACATACGGTTGCCGATATTTAATATGATGATTCCATCTGATGCAGATTCAAATATCGTTCTAAATTTTAAATCTGTTTCTTTAAGAGCTTCTTCCGCCTTCTTGCGCTCGGTGATATCGCGATAATTAACAATTACTGCGTCAACAATATTATTATTGATAAGATTGCTTCCGACAGCTTCCAGTATTCGCCAGCTGCCATCTTTATGACGGAGACGCATTTCAGATTGTAAAACAATCGGGGTTGTACTTCTGACTAATGTAATGAATTTATCATTTAAAAATTTTAAGTCGTCCGGATGGATGAGTTCAAATCCGCTGGCACCAATTCTTTCCTCAACTTTAAAACCTAAAACTTTTTCTATTGCCGGATTTATATATGTAATAACGCCTTCGCGATTTACGACAACAATAATATCGGAGGAATGCTCTACAAGAGCCTTAAAGCGCTGTTGTTCCTGGCTTAATTTCTCTTCTATTCGTCTTTGCTTTTTTCTAATTTCCGCATCCGATAATTCTCTGGCTATGGCCGGACACAGGCCAGGGAAATTATTCTTTAAGACGTAATCATGGGCACCCAAACGCATACATTCTACGGCGATATCTTCACCAACGGCTCCGGATACAATAATGAAGGGAATGTCGATATTTGCTTCCTTTAATACGGTAATGGCAGAGGGGCCGCTAAAGTTCGGCATTCTATAGTCGCAGAGGATGATGTCCCATTGCTTCTCTTTGAGGGCTTCTTTCATTGTAGAAGCGGTTTGTACCCGTTCATACAAAGGATTATATCCGCCCTTCTTCAGTGCACGAATTAAAAGCTTGGTATCATCTTCCGAATCTTCAACAATTAATACCCGTAGTGATTTATCATCCATGGAATTGCTCACAGAAAAAATTATTTATAATACCGTACTGATAATTTGTATCTAATCAATTTGGCGATCAAATGAGCAACAGCAGGACCATTTATCAAAACGAAGCAAGAAATACGCAATATTGTTTTATTTATTTGAACTAAATTCGATATAACAGTACTTATATTCCAAGAACTTATCAATCCCTCGAACGAGGGATATTAACAAATATTTGCATTTTTAATAACTTATGATAGAAAATTATAAAATATTATACTTGAGCAGCAATATTTTTTTATTTTTGCTTTTAATAAAACGACGTCTCTTCTGTTTATAAAATGGTATGCTCATGAACGAACATAAAACAGCCACTCCTTCTAATAAACACATCAACAAATTTTTCTGGAACGCCCCTAATCCTATGGCTATTACCAAAGCTCAGGATGGAACCTACATTGAAGTAAATGAAGCTTTCGTTAATTCTATGGGACTCAAGAAACAAGAGATAATAGGACAAACATCCATTGGACTTGAATATATAACTGCGGACCAAAGATTGTTCCTTTCTAATGAAATAAAAGAAAACGGATATGCTCAAAACGTTGAGCTGGAAGTCAAAATAAAAAATAATGAAACCCGATTGGGATTATTTAATTCATCACCGGTCAAGATGGGAGATGATGCTTTATGGCTAACGGTTGTAACCGATATTTCCAATCGCAGTCTGGCCTTGAATGCACGGCAGGATGACATTCTATTCAAGTCATTTTCTGCCATTGAGGGAATAGGTGTTATCATAATACGAGGGCCGCAACAAAATATAAATTCACTCTTTATCAATGATGAAGCAAGAAGAGCTCTGGACAAGCGGTCTTTGCAAGATCTATTCAACGAGATAAGCGGTCGTGAATCGGCATATTTCAGCACCGCAACCGGATGTTATCATGTCAAAACAATTTCATCCTGCCATTGTTCTTCGTTAAAAATCATTTTGCTGGAACGGATGTCTCATTTGATATTCATGAAAGAGAAACTAAAAAAATATGAACTGACTACCAGACAACAAGAAATAGCTCTTTTAGCCGCAATCGGACATTCCAACAACGAAATTGCCAAAATACTTTTCATTTCTGAATATACTGTAAAAGATCACTTGAAAGAAATTTTTCAAAGAATCGGCATCTGCAAACGAAGCGAACTTTGTCCCAGGATATTAGAACTGCGATGATTTTCAATAAGAAGGATTTATTATTTTCTCATTTATCAAGCAGAATACCGTGCAGGAAATTCTGCTTTTGGCATAAAAAATAAAATTGCTGCCTTTTATATTATTTTCACACATCGAGAAAAGCATAATAATTGAATTTCTTTGAAGAAGGAGAAATAAATGCGAAAATCTGTGATACGCAAGAAAGCCTTAGCCCTTTCCGGAGGTGGACCGGCAGTGGGGATCGAAATTGGCGCTTTGAAAGCATTTGAAGAAAAAGGAATAGACTTTGACATCTTTTCCTGCGCGTGTGTGGGCAGTTGGGTCGGCTGTCTATACAACAGTCTTTCGCCCGGACCTGACAAGATGAAAAAGGTCGAAGATTTCTTTTTTGATAAAATCTTCATTCCGGATGATATTTATGAAAGTTTCCCCATTTGTTATAAAGTATTTCGTGTGGATTATTTTGAAGATATGAAAAAATACGCCGAAAAGCTCTTTAACCCGGACACATACCAGAATCTTTTTCTATTTGATCGAATCATGCAATATTTTCAGCAAATGCAATCGAATCCGCCAAAAACCGGAGATGAGATAAACTATTATATTTCTGAAGGTCTCGCCCTTAATCCAATGGTTAGATTGATGAGTGAAATTATTTATAAAGTTAAAAAAAACGGAATCGCAGGATTGGTTAACAGCACTGATTTTGTCGAAGCGAATATCAATATGGAGAATCTCTTCAAAAGCGACAAACTTGTTTATCTTAACGCTTATAATATGACAAAAGCTAAACTGGAAAGATTCATAAACCGTAAGGGACATAAAGAATATGATCCGATAAGCGCAGATGCCTTAATGGCCGGTTCAAGCGTTCTCGAATATACAGAGAATCGAACAATTGGCAGTGCCCCGGACAAATATTGCGAAGGCGCTGTTATCAACACCGTTGAGCTGGACACCCTGCTTGAACATGATCATAAAAGAGAATTAGATGAAATCTGGGTAGTAAAAATAGCAGACTATCAAGAGGTCAAACCACCAAAAAATTTAATCGAAGCCGCATTAACTGCTGTTATGCTTCCATTTGATACTATTTCTGATGATGATATAGAAATATTCTCTCATCATCTAACACAGATCTCAGAGCGTGAGTATACAAGATTAATAAAAATTAATATGAATTATGGGGCCGTCAATTATCACTGGAACCATTCAAATTTAAAAGAAGGCATCGAAACCGGTTACAGAGGTACAATTAAGGCGATTGAAGAATACGAGGAAAAGCAGAAAATAGAAACGCGCAGCAACGCAAAGAGAGAACGCGTAATGAATTTGCTTACACCTCACAAGGCCATGAGGGCTGAACGCTGGAATTTAGATGACAAACGAAAATAAAAGAAAATTTTTTACAAATCAAGAATTCGTAATGCTATTGTGCAAAATATTACAGAAGAAATTTATTCGATACTTATTTAGTCACGTTTGTAATTACACTGAACCGCGAGGTGAAATCGTAATGCTCCAAATCCGTCTGCGCCATATTTTTATCTGCCAGAACGCTTGAGTGATGCTATGAAGCTTTGCAGATCCAGCATCAAAATTCCGGCATGCAGATAGCAGGCAAAGAGCCACAGGGGAACATTAAATATATTTGTGTAGTAGTAATCAAAATATCCAAGCTTGGATGTCGCTCCCTCCCAAAAGCAGCCGACAAACCCCATTATCAGGCAGGCCTTGATGGCCGTGGACCGATGTTCGCTGAGGAATAGAATACGAGCAACCCAAATCGCCAGGACTATCCAGAAGTAGATCATGGGATGTGAATTACCCGCCATTCCCGAACCAAAATATACCAGTGTGCACACAGCACCATTGGCGGCAATAGAAATATAGCTCGGTGTTTCCTTCCATGAAGAAGAAAACGGGCTGGTGGCAAAGAAAAAGCTGGTCGTTGCGCAGGCAAATATGGGAAATGTCCAAACAGACTGACCATGGAACAAAACATTCAGTGGCTGCCAGTAGTAAACGAGGATGTTGTTATCAATGTGAAAATATTTGTCGCAGACGGTGAACCATGCCGCTGCGCCTATAATGCCTATGACTGTAAGTATGTGGTGTGGTTTCACGTATATCTCCAGTATGTTAGATTTTCATTAGATGTTATTCATTACACTGAATCGTGATTTAAAATCATAATGTTCCAAATCTTTTTGCGCCAGCTTTCGCGAAGGACATTTATGCAAACAGCAGCCACAGAAATCGCCGCAGATAATCCCGAAGCAGTTTTCCAGCATGGATTTATCGTAATAATGCATCTCCCCGCTCGATTGCGCTATGGCATAATTGATGAATGATCCGGGACCATCGGGAATTTTGATATCGCTCCTTCCGCCGGAGCCCTTGACCATTCCGTGGATGGCATATATACAGCGAACATTATCATGTGCTGCATATTCGAATGTTCGTTCGCCAATCTGCACTGTCTGTTTTTCGTCAGCGGATAGAGCCTGCGTGGGACAGGTTTTCACGCAAATGGCGCCGCATTGCTCCTTCCGGCACAATTGTGGTCCATTGTAAAGATATGTCGGCTCAAGTTCCGCCGACGTCAAAATAGAATTGAATCGCTGCATGGCGCCAAATTCCGGCGTCAGGGCAAGTCCGTTCCACCCGAAGTCAGCAATCCCCGCGGCAACTGCCGCGTGACGGTGCGAAAACTCAGCTCGCAACTTTCCCTCAACCAGGCTTTCGTCCATGTATTTAGTCATACTGGTTAACCACGTAGGCAAGAAACAAAGGCTCTTGTGTCCCTGATACTCCAGCAATTTTGCGACACGGTTGACAATGCGCGAGCTTTCGATATTCGTTAATCCGTATCCGTAAAAAAGATAAGGTGTGATTGATTTGCATCTGTCTTCATAGACTCCCCACACATCCGCTGTACCCTGTAAAATGTGCAGTCCGATTGAAATAACCGATTTGCATTGCGGCATAAAATCGGTGGGCCGGTGTCCATCCGGCGCATGGGCAAACCTTTCCACTGGCGCGATACCTACCAGATCAGCGCCCAGATCAAGCAGAGTTTTAACAGTTTTTTGCGTTAGATTATCCATGAGTCAGTCTCCTTCTAAAAATTAATTTTCTTTTCAATGTACCGCGTTCATGGTCCGCGCGATTAATTCATCCTGCAGATCCGTCGACAAATCGCCAAAGTAAACCGAATATCCGGAAATGCGCACCAGCAGAAATGGATATTTCTCAGGATTTTCTTTCGCTTCACGAAGCACTGAAGCATCCAGCACGTTTAACTGAACCTGCATGCCGCCGCGCTTAAAATAAACATCAAGAAGTGAATTCATCAGACCGCGGCCTTGTTCATCACGCAGAGTACTGGCATCAAGTTTAAGGTTAAAATTAATCCCGTTGGCGATTTGCTTGTAATCAATTTTGTTCATGGAATTTATCAACGCAGTCGGTCCGCTTCTATCCATGCCGTTCTGCGGCGCCATGCCCGAGGCAAAGGATTCGCCACGCTGTCTGCCGCAGGGGAACGGCCCGGTCAGCTTGCCGAAATGTATATGCGCGGTATTGGAATAAAGACCCGCGATATATTGACCGCCGCGCGTGTTTTGCCCGGCATTGCGCATGGCTTTCGCGTACTCGCTTACGACAAAATCTGTCCAGAAATCGGCGCGATCATTATTATTACCGAACTTCGGAGCCTTTCGCATTAAAGTAAACCAGTACGGATCAGCATTACGAGCGGTCAGTACTTCCCGTAGACGAGCCAGAGATATTTTTTTATCCTGAAAGACAATCTTCTCGATAGCGCACAGGGAATCACCGGCGGTCGATACTCCCACGCCCTGTATGCCGGAAAAGTTGTACAGAGCGGCTCCCTGAGTGGCGCACGCGCCTGAGGTCAGGCAACCGTCAATAAAGACACTGGTGAGCGGAACTGGACGATAACGGGCATGCGCCCGTTCGATGCATTGCAAATCTTTGATCATTCTGCCGACCATGTGATTCAATTGAGTCACAAAGGCGGCGGTTACGTCATCGATATTTTTCATTCGTTCGACAGGAAGTGTCTTTGCGCCAATCCGCAAAAACGAACCAAAACACCTCCCCTGGTTCAGCGCAAGTTCCATCGCCAGCGGCACATTCACCATTGCCGCGTCGGTCGAACCGAGCGTCTTGCCCGGAGCGGTCGGTTCCACACACCCGATGGCCACATAATCGCGGGCATCGTGAATATCATAACCGACCCCGGTCATGGTGGGAATGATCACATCATCATTGAATAAAGACGGGGTATTACTTCCGCCAGCCAACGCGGTGTATATGATTTTTTTAAACCCGGCAGGCGATTCGGCGTGGAGGCGGGCATGGAAATTCGGCTGCCGCATGCGTAAATCATTGGCGATATCAATCAACATATAACTCAATTCATTGGTCGCGTCTTTTCCTTCTCTATCCATTCCTCCTATGGTAACAACCTGCCAGCTCGGCATACCGCCGAATAATATGGTGAGGGCCTGCGAAAATACCGGTATTGTCTCGCAAAGCTTGATACTGAAAGCGGCAAGCAACTCGCGGGTTTGTTCCGGAGTGATGCGTCCTGCTGCAAGGTCGCGCTGATAGTAGGGATATAGTAATTGGTCCACGCGACCGGGACAAACGGTTTCACCCATGCTTTCCTGAAAGATGGCGATGTGAAGAAAGAAAAGACTCTGAAGAGCTTCGCGAAAAGTTTTTGCACCATGCCGCGGAACATTGCGGCAGATCGTTGCAATGTTAAGAAGTTCGGCGCGACGCGTTTTATCGGTCTCGGCGACGGCAAGTGATTCCGCGCAATCGGCATATCGCTCACCGAAGAGAGCAAGAGCCTCCGCTGATGTTAAGGCCGCCTGATAGAAGGCATCTTTTTCCGGATAGGTATTGCGTTTTCTGAGATCTTCAATTTCTTTTTTGATCGTATCGGTGCCGAGTGCCATGAGCTTGGCATGATTGGGGGTAAAGTGGGCTATGCCTCCCACCTCATTGATAAAGTAATCTTTTGCCCGCAATTGTTCCAAAGAATATCGAATTCGTTCAAACACATTGGGAAAAGCTTTGGCAATAATAAACCGATTTTGCCAAAACGGCATAATCATCGCAAGTTTTAATTGCTCTTTACGCGAAATGAACAGAGGATTGACGGCGCGACCGGTAAACTTCAGCAAGTCTAGCAACACCACCAGACCATGCGACTCAGGATAGATAATTCCGCCAACACGCTTCGAGGTATAATTCCCGACGATGAGCTCGTTCGGATATATGATAACGCTCTTATTAATTAATACATGCCGTAGAGCTTCCGCCATTTGTATTATGATTGGTTTTTTCCGATTTTTTCTATCTTTGAAATATTCCGTCCAAAGAAGCGCCCGTTCCGTGCATATGCCTCTTTCGTATTCCTGCACTTGTCGCTTCAGGCGAGTTATGCGGTCATCAACGCCCTCTATTTTAACCTGCGATGTTTGCATCAATACAAACCTCAAATAATATTTTCGGCTTATTTGGTAATACCAATATCGTTAAATATGGCATATTGTCAATATATTTTTTTGAAATATAGCTAATTATACGATATTGGTCTTACCAAATTTAAGCAAGTCTTCAATATGATAAAAGTTTGATTCCTTACTAAAAACGGTTTTTATCTCTTTTTAAAAATCCCCTACCCTCTTTTTATACTTTTATATTTTAATTAAATCTTCCCGTAAGATATGATATGAGAAGTCATGGATAAAAAACTTTCCAATAAAATAGTCCGGGATATCAAACAAAAAATTCTTTCCGGAGCTTTACGCACCGGTGATCGTCTGCCTGCGGAACGCGAATTGGCTGAAAAATATAAAGTGAGCAGGATAACTATCCGTAACGCTATATCCAGATTGGTTTATCTCGGCTTTTTGCAGACAATGCCGCAAAGCGGAACCTTTATCGCCGACTTTAAGAAAAACGCGTCTATGGAACTTCTGGTTGACATTATCTCCAGCGATGATGAAGTGGATAAATCAATTCTCATTGAGCTTATGGAAATCAGGCGAGTATTCGAAGGCTACTGCGCCGGTCGCGCTGTAATAAAAATGGATGAATCAAGCCGAGAAGAGCTAAGAGATATGGTCAACGGCATGATTGCAAACAAGAATAATCCTGAACAACTGGTGGAGCTTGATTACAAAATTCATTATCTATTAATGGAACTTGCCGGTAATAACGTACTGCGTCTCTTGTTCAACTCGTTTAAGCCCGTGTATCAGTTTTATCTCAAAATATTCTATGCAGTTCCAAAAAATGTAACGGGAATCCTGCCTTACTATGAACGTTTTTATAGCGCGGTCGAGTTGCGTGATGACCGCATTGCGGCTTTTGTAATGAGTGAACTGCTTGACTACGCTGAAAGGGCTACGGTCAGAATAATTGAGAATCTGCCCCAAATAAAAATAAAATAACTTAATCCATATTTTCTTTGCCAACAGTTAAATCAGCTGTATTGCTTTCCTTTTTTCAACGTGAGAATGGCAAGGGCGATGCAGCTCAGCACAAAAATATTTATCATCCAGAGATAGTGATACGATCCGAATTTATCGTAGATAAAACCGCCTAAAACCGGTCCGATTGCTCCACCAACACCGATAAAAAAAGTTAAAAGACCATAGATTGATCCCAAAACATGCCTGCCGAAACGATGGGCTATAAGAAGCGGTATTACCGGCGCAAGTGAACCGTAACCGAATCCGTAGACGAGAGCGCAAATATAGAGATCAAAGACGCTCTGCATATTCAACATCAGTATTGTTCCCACCAGCATAAACGCTATGCCCGCAAAAGAAACATATTTGGGATCTTTTATTTTGTCCGTCATCCAGCCGAAAAGGAATTGTCCGATAAAACCGGTCAAGCTTATCGCCGCCAGAGATGAGGCGGCGGCCATTTTGTCAATGCCATTGTCTGTCGCGTATGCTACCTGATGCACAAAAACGGACATACTGATCATAACAGCCAGACCCTGACAGACCGCCAGCGTCCAGAAACGCGAATCTTTAAAAAGAGTCAGAGTGGATACTTTGTGGACAATCTGTGTTTCGGACAATGGAGCACACATCGTTGTCGTATCTCCATCAGGCAAAAGGCAATACGCTTCAGGATTTGTTTT
This sequence comes from Deltaproteobacteria bacterium HGW-Deltaproteobacteria-2, assembly GCA_002840505.1. NCBI lineage: Bacteria > Deltaproteobacteria > Deltaproteobacteria bacterium HGW-Deltaproteobacteria-2. The sequence continues at coordinate 46,597 of PHBC01000003.1, forward strand.
CCTCATAAGTGTTTGGGATATAACAATGCCCATTATTAATATAATGAAGCTTAAAGCCATCAACCCGAAACGCCAGTTAAAAGCATCGACAATGTAACCGGTAAGCGGCGTCAGCATAACGGTTCCCAGACTTATGCCCATGGAAGCAATTCCGACAGCCAGGCCTCTCTTTTTGATAAACCATTTACTGACGGAAGAACTGCAGGCGACAACACCCATTCCGGCGGCTCCCAATCCAACCATTAATCCATAACTAAGGTACAAACCGAAAGGAGTTTCTACAAAGCTGGTCATCATATAACCGCAGGCGGCAATTAAAGCTCCTGTTGTTATTATCCAACGTGGCGCGATACGATCCAGCATTCTGCCGACAAATATGGCGCAAAATGAATAGACAAGCATGTTGATGGCCGCCGCCAGTGATATTACCGAACGCGACATACCGAATTCCGTCGCCATCGGTTTAAGAAAAACGCCGAAGCAGTAACGGGCACCGTAATTCATGCCCATTACCAGAAACGCGCCGCCTACGATGTACCATCCCCAGAATATTTTTTGATTATTTTCCATGAATTAATTTTTTAAAAAATTGAATTTAAATATCCGCCGATTCTCTTTGGCAAATAAAGATCAATTCGATGCGCGGCAATCGTTATACATTTGCAGCATTTTGTTATACCTATTAACCATAGACTCAAGTACGGCTGCTTTACCCTGCGTATCTGCCACTAATCGATTATACCAGCGACTTTTTTCATTGTATGCGCTGATCTTGACATTAAGATTATGGATTTTCCGCGAGTCGCCATAAGTATATCTTTGGTCTGTCGCGATGGACTCATTCTCCGCATCGAGTTCTTGTTTTATACTGTCAATCTGGTCATTCAGGCTATTAATCTCTGCTTTCTTGAGTTCGATATCATTGAGAAGACTCTCTGAGGGCGCAACGCATGTACGCTGCGAAACAGGCGGCGATTGAAGGCCAAATATCTGCACGGAGATATACGTTTCCATGCCGTTCATTTTTCCTTTCAATACTGCGGCACCGATCTCTTCCACTTCCGAAGAGAGGATATTTCTCCTGTGACCGGGGCTCTGCATCCAGCCATCGACGATCTTTTTATTTGTGTAGAAATCACCGTTTCCAATATTCTCCGCTATGATCTTATACTGGTAGCCTACACTCTGAGCTATATCGGAGGCTTGCTGGCCCGTGGGAGAAACATGGGCGAAATACTGTTTCTCGAGCATATCCTTTGCTCTTGATTCCGCAATGGTATTGAGGAGTAGATTCGTTCTCAAAGCCGGTAGTCTATTGAGAACACGGGCATTATTGGTAAGGATGATAATTGCCTCCCGGGTAAGTACTTCCCGCGACGCACGGCGTCCGACAGGATTGTCGGCGGTAAGAACCTTCTGAGAGGAGAGAGGGTTTCCAACAAAATTACCTGACTTGAACAAGTAACGGGGCGATTGTATCTGTGTATAAATAACCACACCCGCAATAAGAGCAACTATGATAATTCCTGTCCCATACTTTGTACAGAACTCTGATCTTGCGCGCTTCACTTCGACTTCCCCGACCATCGCAGCAAATGTCTGTCGGTCACGCAGTGGCCGCCATAAAGTCGTGCTGCCATAACGAATTAGCGTACTCCCGGTAATTTCACCAGTCTTTAGAAACGCTTGTATCTGACTGGTCGTAAAGGGACCGCGCATGACACTCATCCCACGCCAATTCTGTTCCATGAAGTACCAGTTCGTAGACTCATTTGCCATGAAAGAATATTTAACAGATTGGACGAATACAGGCAAGAGAACAATCTACCGGCGCAAGAAGAACAGAGGGTAAGTTTACTTTAACTATTGCCCGGTCACACAACTGTCTCTTTGTCACTTCGAACGTACATGAGAAGTTTTAAAGACAATATCTTCACCTTAATCCGCAGGTCGGGTACAATATTTAATTTGACATCTGATTTTGAATAATTTACAAAACAAAATATTTTTATTGAACAATCTTCATTTATACAAAAGCACCGGACAAATAAATTATTAAGGAATATCCCATGAAACGAATACTGTCTTTTGTTTTTTGCATTCTTCTGATGTCAGTGATTTTTGCCGAGGCAGGCATATCAGACAAAAATGATAAATTGATTCAAGCAGCGGAAACAGGCAATCTGCAAGGTGTGCAAAGCGCACTTGCGGAAGGCGCAGATATCAATGCCCTGGTGGTAAAAAAATATGAGTTCGGTATGGAAAAAGGTACAACAGCTTTAATAGCGGCATCAGAAAAAGGTCATAAAGAAGTCGTCAAACTTCTCTTGAATAGGGGCGCTAATGTAAGAATAAAAGATATTCCTAATGGATTTACGGCTCTGGTAGTGGCATCGCAAAATGGTCACACCGATATAGTAAAACTCCTTTTGGATAAAGGCGCTAACGCTGATGAAATAGAAATCCTAACCGGCTACCCTACGTTAATATGGGCATCGGATAAAGGCTATGCGGAAATCGTTAAACGCCTTCTGGAAAAAGGAGCTAACGTAAACATAAAAGAGACCGCTAACGGCTATACCGCCCTTATGATGGCGTCACAAAAAGGTTATACCGAAGTTGTTAAAATTCTTTTGGATAAAGGTGCCGATGTAAATATGTCAGCTAATAAGGATGGGGCAACCGCCTTGATCTTGGCATCACAAAGCGGTCACACAGAGGTTGTTAAACTACTTTTGAATAAAGGTGCCGACCTGAACAAAACAGAAAAAATCAGCGGCGCCAATGCTCTGATATTGGCATCACAAAAAGGCCATGCAGAAATTGTTAAGCTTCTTTTGAACGAGAACGTTGATATAAATTTTAGGGATGCTAAAAACAATTTAACTGCTCTGGCGTGGGCATCTTCCGGTGGCCATGCAAAGGTAGTAAAGCTCCTTTTGGATAAAGGTGCCGATATAAATATAACAAATGAAAACGGATTCAGCTCACTGATATGGGCGGCAGATTATGGTCATACGGAAGTCGTCAAACTTCTTCTGGATAAAGGTGCAAGTATTGATGCTAGAGAAACGACCACCGGCTATAATGCATTGATGTACGCAGCAGACAACGGATATGCCGATACTGTCAGAATCCTTTTAGATAAGAAAGCTGATGTTAATACAAGAGATGTGACTCGCGGCGAAACGTCTTTAATGCGGGCATCAGGAAATGGGCATATTGAGGTCGTCAAAGTTCTTTTAGAGAAAGGTGCCGCTGTAAATACAAAATCTACTTCTGAAGGGACAACAGCTTTAATGATTGCTGCAAGTAAAGGCCATACAGAGGTAGTAAAATTTCTTTTGGACAAAGGCGCTGATGTAAATGCCAAAAGCACCAACGGATCAACCGCCTTGAAAATGGCATCTTCTGGCGGTCATATGGAAATCGTTAAAATTCTATTGAATAAGGGCGCGGACATAAATGTAAAGGATATTTACGGATACAATGCATTGATGTGGGCAACGGAGAAAGGCGATAAGGAAATCGTCAAACTCTTTTTGGATAAAGGTGTTGACGTGAATGCAAGTGGTGTTTACGAAATTACTGCTCTAATAGTAGCGTCGTTTTCTGGCCGTACGGAAATAGTCAAACTTCTCTTGGATAGAGGTGCCAATGTAAATCTAAAAGATACCCAGGGGTTTACTGCCCTAATGGTGGCATCCTCAGCCGGCCATGCAAAAACTGGCCTTATAACGATTAATCAAACTATGTTTGCATCACCAGCTGCTTATACGGCGATTGTCAAACTTCTTTTAGATAAAGGAGCAAAAATAGAAGTACGCAATTCCGATAACGCAACCGCCTTTTTCATAGCATCGCAGAATGGTCTTACGGAAGTTGTCAAACTTCTTTTGGAAAAAGGTGCTGATGTAAATGTACAAAACATTAATGACGCAACACCTTTGATGATGGCATCTATTGGCGGCCATACAGAGGTTGTCAAACTTCTTCTGGAAAAAGGTGCTAACATGAATGTAAAAACGAATATTGATGGAGTCGAATATACTGCTTTGAAGATAGCAAAAAAGAAAGGCTGGCGAGAAATTATAACCATATTGAAACAAGCCGGAGCAAAGGAATAGACGGATTTATTTTTAGTCTTTGTATATTTTTTCGATAATTTATTTTTCCAGGATATGGATTAGCGTTTGAGTTTCTCTGTGGTTGTGACAACATTTTTGACATTCTTGAATTTGTCCTTCTTCACCATTTGTCTGAGGCCGGCGATGGTCCTTATGCCATAATCTTTGGTGAGCATATTGACAAGAAAATGAGGCAATCTTCCGCCTTGATCACCAAGAACATGATAGGTAACCTCAGTTTTGTCTGCGCCTTTTGGTACCAGTATACAATCAGTGATAGATGACGGCATCCGTACGACATTTTTTTTATGATTATATGAGGTTTTTATCCCTTCTGCGTGGCAATAGATAGCACCTGTTGATTTATCCACTGACCATAAAGCTTTTGCCACAGCATCACGATCGCTCACAGGGAAATGCAAATCGATCAAACTATAGAAATAGATAACATCCCCCTCACTTCTCATTTCAGGGGTATTGACTATGAAAGATTCTTTACACAAAAATACATATTGAGGCATTACGGAAATATCACGCATAACAGCTTCGACGACCGCGATCGGCGCATCCACGAAACCTGTGGCCTTTATCTCATTAACACTGCTTCTGCTAGTTGGCCTGGCATAGCCTGTAATACCATCTGATTCTCCGATTTTCTTCCAGCCGTCATCTGCCGCCCACGCAACCGCAATACTTATTACAACGATAAAAAAGATTAACTTACTGAGGTTAAAAATTTTCGACATAATTATTTTTCGCTTGAAATTTCCATCACTGGCCGACAAGAATCTTCTTAAACCACGGGAAAAAGAGTGTCATGCTGGCGTCTTTCACCCAGGTTCGATATTGTTCCTCCAAAGGATTCATGTTCAGTATCTGGGCCTGGCATGATCTGGCTCCGACCAATGATATCATAAGGCTGTAGAAACAATAAATGAACATCTCTATTTCGCGGCTCGATCCCTGCAGGGTAAGTTTTTCTTCCATGCCACGTCTCATAGCAGCCATGCTCATAATGATAAAACGGTAACCGGGTATTTCTTCGATATTACCAATGTTAACCGCATTAAGTGCGGCTATACGCAAAGCGTCGGGTTTGTCCATTGTGTAATCAAGCATTCGGTCGATGAAAAGCGAAAACCCTTCCTTAAACGACATTGTATCGAGGCCTTCATACCAGGATTCCTGCGCCGGAATTGTCTCATTATAAATAGCTTCGGCCATTGCATAGAATAACTTTTCTTTGGAACCGAAATAATAATGAATCATCGGATGTTCTACACCAGCCTGTTTGGCAATCATGCGCGTACTGGCAGTTTTAAACGAATACGATGAGAACACTTCTCTGGCTGCCAGTAAAATTCTTTCCCTGGCAGTTTTTTCATTGGCGGTAGAATGTTTTCTGATTGTTTTCTTTAATTTTTCCATAATTAAACACTATCTATATAAAACCATGTGGTAAATATAATATTTAATGTTTTACAGATCTTATTTTGCTAATTCAGCACATTTTACAGTCATAACTTATTATTGTATAAGTTATTGTTTATATAGTTATATATAACACATAACACAATATTAAACATAAAGATAGAAATATTTAAAAAAGAGATTGACACGCATTATTTTTTCTAGTACTTACCAATCGGTAAACAATTTTGTGACAAATTTTGAACAGACGAAATTCTGCGCACGCTGTTTTTGTTTGTTTTAATTTTTGATTGTTTTTTTTAAATGACCACGTTACAAAGTTGTCGCAGCATCAAAAAGTTTTTGGTTTTGATATAGATATTTTTTAAAAAGGTTGGTTATTAAAAAAGCTTAAAAAGGAGGACGGAATGTCAACGTTTAGTTTGGATGAAGATCAACGACAGATTAAAGAATCCATGGAAAGTTTCGCGGCCGATGAATTAAGACCACTTTCAAGGGATTGCGATGAGGAATTTCGTGTTCCACCAGAATTTCTTGAAAAAACATGGGGCTTGGGACTTACAGCCAATATCATACCTGAAGAGTATGGTGGCTATGGTTTTAACAGGTCTTGCCTTAATAATGTCATTATGGCAGAGGCACTTGCTTATGGCGATCTCTCATTGTCTCTCGCGGCAATGGCGCCGAATCTCTTTGTGTTGCCTATTCTGGAAATGGGAACAGATGCTCAGAAGAAAAAATATCTTCCAACTTTTTGCGGCGACAAATACAAGGTTGGAACCATGGCTATCATGGAACACTCCATTTCCTTTGATCCGTTTGACGTAAAGACAAAAGCTGTCCTGAGCAACGATAATTATGTAATAAACGGAGAAAAATGCCTGGTTCCAATGGCGGATCAAGCAGAATACATGATCGTGATTGCTTCGACAGACAAAGGCACCGGCGCTTTTATCGTCGATAAAAACGCGGCGGGCGTCTCCTTGGTAGAAAAAGAAAAGAATATGGGTCTCAACGCTCTTCCCCTTTACAGAGTTGCCTTTAAAGATTGCAAGGTTCCTGCTGAAAATTGCCTTGGCGGGGAGAAGGGAATTGATTACACAAGACTTTTGTGTCTCTCCCGTATCGGACTTTCTGCCACAATGGTGGGTGTAGCACAGGCAGTTTTGGATTACAGCATAAAGTATACAAAGGAACGCGTCGCTTTCGGACAACCTATCGCTACACGTCAGTCAATCGCATTCATGCTTGCCGATGCAGCCATAGAAATAGAAGGAATAAGATCTTTAACCTGGAAGGCGGCCTGGACAGCAGATCAGGGAGAAGCAATGAAGGACGAGCTTCTAAGAATTTCCTATCTCACAAAGACATATTCCGCTGAACAGGTATTTAAGATTGCTGACTACGGAGTGTCGATGTTGGGAGGCCATGGTCTTATCCGTGAACATAACATCGAGCTGTGGTTCAGGAATGCAAGGGCATTTTCAATGTTAGAAGGTCTGATAATGGCGTAAGCCTTATAATGAAGGAGGAGCAAAATGATAAGCTTTAAAGAATCTGAAATGGAAAAACAGGTAAAAGATCTGATCCATGGTATGGCCAAAGATATCATGAGACCGATTGCACGATATTATGATGAACATGAGCATCAAAGACCAACGGAACTGGAGCCTTTTCGCGTTATCATGCAGGCAGGTGGAATGGGAGCAGGCAGAAAGAAGAAAAGCGGTGAAAAGAAGGAAATTAAAGTAACTGATGATAAGATTGGCTCAAATGCAATGTCTATTACTGGGGCGGAAGAACTGGCCTGGGGTGATGTCGGATTAATGCTGGCCCTGCCCGGATCCGGCCTGGGAAACGCAGCCATCGGTGCCGTCGCTACCGATGAACAATATGAGCGTTTTGGACAGAAGTATGCCGCCATGGCTATTACCGAGCCTGGTTGCGGATCGGATGCCAGCGCCGTCAGCACGACAGCCGTACTTGATGGTGATGAATATGTATTAAATGGTGAAAAGATATTTGTAACGGATGGTGATCGCTGTGAAGTAGTAGTAGTCTGGGCGACTCTGGACAAGAGTAAGGGCAGAAATGCAATAAAATCTTTTGTAGTAGAAAAAGGAACACCGGGCCTGACCGTAGGTAAACTGGAACATAAATGCGGTATCCGGGCTTCAGATACTGCGGTACTGATCCTTCAGGATTGCAGAATACCAAAAACTAACATATTGGGTGATCCCGAGATAAGACCCGAAGGCGGTTTCAAGGGCGTTATGGCAACTTTTGATGCCTCACGACCATTGGTTGGAGCTCTGGGACTGGGTTGCGCAAGAGCTGCCTATGAATTCACCAAAGAAACCCTGGCTAAAGAAGGGATAGAAATACGGTACGACAAACCCCTGATTAAGCAAAGCGCTATTGAAAAAGACATGCTCTGGATGGAAGCCCAGTTGGAAATGATGCGCGTCATAATACAAAAGGCTGCATGGATGGCCGATAATGGCCGGCCGAATAATTTAGAGGCTTCCATGGCAAAGGCCAAAGGAGGAAAGGCAGGCAATCTGGTTGTTCAGAAATGCGTTGAACTTCTTGGACCTATCGGATATTCTCAGAGATATTTGCTGGAAAAATGGATGAGAGACAATAAGGTCAATGATATCTATGAAGGCACACAGCAGATTCAGATGATTGTTATAGCAAGACGTATTCTTGACTATGGAAGAGACATGCTAGCGTAAAACAAAAATACATTGTTTTTTCCGGTGGCTTGTGTGTACTACACGCAAGCCACTATTTTTTTTAACAACAATACCATTCAATAATATTGACGTCACATTTTGCAATAAAAAGAGGTCCGATCAATGAAAGTAGCCATCATTGCCCCACCGTATCCTTTGGAAGAAGCACCGGCACCACCTTTGGGTATTTCTTATGTTTCGGCTGCCTTCGAAGCGGCTGGCGCAGAGGTGGAAATTTTTGATTACATCGTTTCTCAATATACACCGGACAAACTAAGAGAAAGGCTGGACAGATTTAAGCCTGATATAGTGGGTGCAACGTCGGTTACATTGAATTTTAAATCGGCAGCAGAAATTGTTAGAACTGCAAAAAGGCATAATCCTTCCGTGATCACGATAATGGGAGGTCCCCATGTTTCCTTTGACGCAATTAATGTTCTTCAGTCCTATCCGGAAATAGACATGATCGTAATAGGAGAAGGGGAAGAAACCATCAAGGAATTGATGTTAATCAAAATGATCATGAACAAATGGAGTAATGTCAAAGGCATTGCCTTTCGTCAGGACAATGAAGTCATTTTTACCGAACCACGAGAATTAATCTCCAATCTCGATACGTTGCCCCTTCCGGCAAGGCATCTATTGTCTTTATCCCGGTATCAGGCTCTGGGTTTTCCTGTCAGCATAATCACAAGTCGAGGTTGTCCTTATCAATGCATCTTTTGCCAGGGTCGCAGAATGGTGGGAAAGAAAGTCCGCCATAGAAGTCCTTCTCTGGTAGTCGATGAAATCGAAAACATTTTATCTTATGGAATAACCAGAATCAATGTGGCAGATGATCTTTTTACTGCAAACAAGAAAAGGGCAAGAAAAGTCTGCGAGGAAATTCAGCGTCGGAGTTTAAAATTTGGCTGGAGTGCATTTTCACGCGTGGATACAATGGATAAAGAAACTCTGGAAATCATGCGTGACACTGGATGTGATAGTGTAGGTTTGGGAATTGAATCGGGAAACCAGGAAATACTTGATCGCATCAAAAAGAAAATTACTTTGGATGAAACAAGGCGGGCCATAAAGATATGCAAGGAAGTGGGACTACCCGCCCATGCATATTTTATAGCGGGGCTCCCGGGAGAATCTCCTCAAAGTTTGAAGGATACAAAAGAATTTGCCGAAAGTTTAGATGTACCTTTCGGATATCATTTGCTTGCACCTTTTCCCGGTACAACGGTAAGGGAAAATATTGACGAGTATGATCTTGAAATTTTGACTGATGATTGGGATCAGTATGATGCAAACAGAGCAATTGTAAAAACTTCAAAAATTTCATCGGAACAAATTGCTGAATTTGTAGCTGAATATGATAAAGAAGTTAATGATGGGTGGGAAGATTTTTTACAGCAATACAAAAACAAGACGGGCAAAAACACGCCAGAGGAAAATTTCATGGTTGAAGGACACTTAAGGACGGATCTGATTTACAAACTTTTAGCACAAGACATCATTGAACGTTACGGTTCCTTCCCGACAGAAAGTTTTCAAAAGAATTCTTCTGATGAAAGCGTTGACATACTTTGCAGAAAAGTTCAGAAGATTACGGATATGGAAACGCATATAGTTAATAATACTTTAAAAAGCCTTATTAATTCCGGCTATATTAAATCTCAACTTGCTGGTGATAAAATCACTTGGCATTGGACACATAACAACAAGGCATAATGATTTGTGCCTGAATTTTATCTTTCAGTTTTGCAGTATTTCTTCATATACTCATTGGCGTTTCACTATTTCCGGTTTAAAAATAATTTCATGCCACTTCATTTTAAAGAATACAAAGAGTGATTAATTATCAATATAACCTACCGCGTTGTTATTTTTCTTATTTCCCCAATTCATACAACATTTCAATCCGTAATGAATGAGGCGTAGTATTTTTCTCTTTAAAAAACGAGGCTTATAAAATAAAGATCACTCGTTATACATTCGTTGAGAAAGCCGATAATCCTGATGAATCGGAGCCAACAAAAATAGCGCTTTGATTTAGAATTGAGATTAGAATTTTGTAATTAAATCGTGTTATTCTGATATAAATATGATATAAATTTAACTCATTTTTACAGGAGGCAATTATGGCAGACAGGTCAAAGCTGGGTATGGAATTCCCTGCTTACACTTTTACAATAGAAAAAGATAAAATTATCGAGTTTGCCATTGCTGTTTCTCAAAAAGATAGTAAGGAACAAATCAATCCCATTTACTATGATGAAGAGGCTGCAAAAAAAGCAGGATATCAAGGGATACCGATTCCTCCGACCTTTCCCATCTGCTCTTTTTTTTGGACTGGTGGCGGTTTAATGGGAACGGCTAAAATTTTGGGTATTGATTTGAGCCGGCTTTTGCACAGAGAAGAAGAATATGAATATTTTGGCATCATTTACGCCGGCGACGTCATCACCCGAAAAATGAAAGTTATCGATATGTTTAAAAAGGGAAGCAGAAACATGATTGTGGAGGCTACTGTTTTGGAAACAGAATTTATAAATCAACGGGGCGAATTGGTAATCAAATCCCGCTCAAGATTAATGGAAAGATAGGAATATAAATATGGCTCTAAATTATGATGACATTGACGTGGGATACAAAATGCCTGTTTACACATCCGAGCCCATTACCAGAACACATCTGGTCCGTTATGCCGGAGCTTCCGGTGATTTCAATCCGCTTCATCATGATCAGACCTTCATTAAAATGATAGGCATGAAAAATGTTATTGCCCACGGCATGTTAATTATGGGCATTGCCGGCGAAGCCGTTACTTCCTGGATCGAAAACAAATGTTTAAGAAAATTTAACACCCGTTTTTTGAGTATGGCAGAGCCAGTCGATCTGGATGATATGGAAAACACAAAAGATCGAGCAACAATAATCGTTAGTGGCGAGGTGGTTAAAAAATTTGAAGAAAACGGCGAGAAACGAATTCAGTGCGACATCATTGCTCAGGATGCTTTAGGCAGTAAAAAGCTCTCGGGATTTTTTATTGCAGCCCTGCCTTAATCAATTCAACCTTATAAATTGATCTTTTATAAAAAATAAATACAGGTAATTATATGAAGGCCCATATTTTAGTAATTGATGACGACGCGGTTGCCTGTGAGTTTTTGCAGGAAGCTCTTTCGCTTGATGGTTATGAAGTAAAATCCTATACATCAGCTAAAGAAGCTTTAAAGCAAGACCTCTCCCGGTATGATCTGCTGATGTCCGATATTCGTATGCCTGAAATGGATGGTTTGCAATTTCTAGGTGAAGTGCACAAAAAGTGGCCGGACTTACCCGTTATCCTCATGACCGCTTATGGTTCTCTGGAAACTACAATGGAGGCTATAAGTCTGGGCGCCTGGGATTACATAAGCAAACCATTCTCACCTGAAGATTGCCGGTCTATTGTAAAAAAAGTATTGGAAGTCAGAGAGCTTCGGGAAAAACGACTGAAACTTGATTTGTCAGAAACAGACAAAGGACAAGAGTTGCTGGGGTCATCCGCACCAATGGTAGAATTTTATAAACAGATCGCTCGTGTCGCCGATGCCTCTGCCAGTGTTTTAATAGAAGGTGAAAGCGGAACAGGAAAAGAATTGACTGCCCGATCTTTACACAACATGTCTTCAAGGCGGGACAAACCTTTTGTTGTAGTTCATTGCGGGGCTATTCCCGATAATTTGCTGGAATCGGAACTGTTCGGATACGAAAAAGGAGCGTTTACCGGCGCCAGTCATCAACATGTCGGACTACTGGAATCAGCTGAAGGAGGAACGGTTTTTCTCGACGAAATTACAGAAATGTCAACTGCTCTGCAAGGCAAGTTTTTACGGTTTATGCAAAATGGTGAAATAAGGAAAATCGGAAGTCATGAAGTTCATCACGTTGCTGTACGCGTGGTTGCCGCAGCAAATAAAAATATTGACCAGGAAGTAGATGCCGGACGTTTTCGTTTGGATTTGTTATATAGATTTATCGTACGCTTACGTGTTCCGCCTTTGAGAGAGCGTAAAGACGATATTCCTTTGCTTATTGAATCAATGCTAAAAAAATTCGGATATGCCAATGTACGCATTTCCGTAGAAGCGATGGAATTACTTATGTCTTATGATTGGCCGGGCAACGTTAGAGAAATGGAAAACATGCTTCAGCAAACACTTCTACTGTCTCCTTTCGCGGTTATCCTGCCGGAAAATCTGCCAGTTCGTTTTCAGCAGCAACAAGAGCTTGTCAAAAGTGACGCTTCGTATGAGCTCTCACCACTGGAAATTGCCGAAAGAGATAAAATTCTGCAAACTCTTCAGGCGACTCTCTGGAACCAGTCAAAGGCGGCTCAGATTCTGGATATTGATCGTAAAACATTACGCTTGAAAATTCGCCGTTATGGCTTAATCAGCGGTAAAAACACATCACCGAAAAACCCTTAAAATATTACGATCAGCCATCATTGCGAGACAAAAAAGATGACTTCCTATGCTGGAGAAGTATTTTCCTGCGGGGCTATCGGAAGATTAAGAATAACTGAAGTACCCTGTCCCGATGTACTTTTTATTTCCATTGTGCCGCCATGGACTTTGATTATGTCACGGACGATAGCCAACCCCAATCCGCGCATGCCTTCATCCTGTCTTGTACTGAAAAACGGTTCGCATACCTTCTCCACCATATCAGGTGTCATTCCCACGCCCGTATCGGTAATGATTATCGACTCAAAATTTTTAGGGAAAAGATTTTTAACCGCTATGCTTATTGTTCCACCTTGCGGCATTGCTTCAAAAGCATTTTGTATTATATTCATAAATGCGGTTTGAATACGATAACGATCCACGTATAAAGGTTTAACCTCCTCGTCAATATTCACTGTTATTTTTACTTTGCTTCTTTGCATAAAAGGTTCGACAAGAGGCAATGTCTCATTTAAAATTTGTTGAACAGTCAAGACTTCAAAATGTGGTTCCGGAAGGCGCGTGGCTCTGCGCACATTTTGAATTACATTGTCCAATCGTTGAGTTTGTTGCACAATCAAATTAAGTTTATGTGCTACATCTGGCGGCCAGCCCCCTCTTTCCAAAAGAAGTTTGGATAACCCTCCGATGGAATGAAGCGGCGTGCCTAAATCATGAGCCAGGTTAGCCGTCAACTGACCCAGGGCAGTTAATTGTTTCAAATCAGTAACCTGTTTTTGCAGTTGAACAACATTGAGCGTCTCTTCGCGAACACGGTCTTCCAGATGTCTGTTGAGTTCCAGATTTCTGTTCATTACATCCTGAATTTCATCAGCCATAATGTTGAAGTGCTTGGATATCTGTCCCCATTCATCACTGTGAACAACGGGAATCCTGTTTATATATTGTCCTTTCTGAAATTCATCAATCGTTTGAATAATCACTTTAAGAGGTTTGTCGATTATCCAGCGATAACTCAATCCCAAAACAAGAAGAATGAAAATTAATAATCCGATGCTGCTGAAAATCAGCAATTGCCGGGCGCTATTCATGATTTCGGCATTCGCGCGTGAAAAACCGATAACTCCCACAACCAGACGTGAACTTTTTGTTTCCCCTGAAACAGGATAAAGCAGGCCCAGCGCGGGACCATTCTCCGTCTCTATTTTAACGTAACGCAGTTTGTTTTCATATCCTGTGGACGCAACCATATTATCAGGCCATTCATATTGGACACGGCTTGCGCCGGCCACGTAATCTACCTCTTTATGACTGGTATCAAAAATATCAATTCTTGCCAGACGTATATCCGTCTGCACATGATCTTTAAGCGCTGAATCAAGAGCTCGGAGACCACGTTTTGTCGGGAAATACTGATAGAAAGCGCTGACTGTTTCAGCAACATTCTCCAGTCTCTTTACTTGCTGGTCAACCAATATTCCATCCATAACCGTAAGTTGAATAATGCCCCAAATGGCCATGGTGAAGGCAAGACCAATGATAATAAGAAGCATCAATCTTAGCCGGACAGTAAGCCTGTCATGAAAATCAATAATATTTTGCAGGATTTTCTTAAACATAGACTATTTTTATATCAAAAATATAAATATTTAACTAGCAGTAAACCACAGTATTCAATCTCCTATGCGGGATAATTTTTAATTCATATATATCGGGATTGAATAATTCGATGTACACATTGCATTACGCTACGCTTATGAAACTTGGAACTCATTATCCCACGTCGCTTCGCTTCGGGGATAATTCGCCTTACGCTTTAATGAGCCTTAATTTTTACCCTAAAGGGCACTGCGCCGAAACGCAGTTATCGGAAAATTTTAAGAGCGCATTATCCCGCCACCTTCAGGTGGCAGGGACAAACTTCATCCCGACTCGTCGGGATTCGTTTTCAGCTTGGCTCACTAAAAAAGAAGGGACAGGCAAAACCTGTCCCTTCTTTGAAAGTACATAAATTTTTTCTACTAACTTATTTTGCAGCGGGAGCTGCTTCTTCAACTTTCTCTTCAGCTTTCTTTGCGGCTTTCTTTACTTTCTTTTTGGCTTTCTTTGCGGCTTTGGCTTTCTTTGCATCAGCCTTTACAGCGGCCTCATCCTTTACTTCAGCAGCCTTTACAGCGGCCTCATCCTTTACTTCAGCAGCCTTTACAGCGGCGGTAGCCTTTACATCAGCAGCTTTTACAGCAGCCTTGTCAGCGGCCATAACGGTCATGGAAAATGCGAAAACCAATGCAACAACAAACAATACTAAACGCTTCATCTTTTAAATCCTCCTTAAATTACATTTAATTTTAATATTCCCCTTTTAATTAAGGGACTCCTACCAACAACTACTTTTCCTTGAAACAGGTTTTGTTTCAAGTGTTTTAATATCTTTTTTTCTTAAAAGTTACTTTTGATACTCTCGATGCTGTCAGCTTGCCGTCTTTTTCCGTATATTCTATTTTCACCGCATCATTTATGACGATACCTGTAGATGGTTTTTCTAAAGCAAACTCCATTGCTTCTACATCACCTTTTAAGGTACGTTCAATCTTAATAGATTCATTGGAAATTTCGACGACTTTTCCCGTCGCATGCATTTTTGCGGCCTTAACAACACTTGTTTTAACAGGCCCTGCATTAGCAGTGGAAACTGGTATATCACCGGCAAAAGCAAACGTTGACAAAACAAGAACTAAGCCAAACATGTATAAAGCTTTTTTCACGATGAACTACCTCCGTAGTATTCCGGCTGCATATAACAGCAACTAGTATGCCAGCGGACGATACTAATTAATAATTTATAAGTATTTGTAATAATTAACAATTATTTTCTATCTGCAAAATCAACCTACTTTTTTATTCGGCATTTGATGAATAATTCCCCCACATTGGGGAATTATTCATCAAATATATTTCATACCTTTGTGGCAAATCAAAGAAATTTCTCGATTTTTTCATGAAAAACATTATGTGGGATTGACCGACCACATCCTTTCATGTTACGCCCACAAAAAGCGTGGGAATGCATACATGACCGAAGAAAAAATGGATTGGGACATTATTGTTGTTGGCGGCGGAGCCGCCGGTCTTATGGCCGCAGGCAAAGCGGCAGATTGCGGCGCTAAAGTTTTATTAATCGAAAAAACAGACAGTTGCGGCAAAAAAATTCTGGTCAGTGGCAAAACGCGCTGCAACTTAACCAATTCTGCTGATTTAAAAAATTTTATTTCCATGTACGGCAACAATGGTCGTTTTCTTTTCAGCGCTTTCCATAATTTTTTTCGTCCGGAGTTGCTTGATTTTCTGAATGGCCACGGCCTGGCCACCAAGGTGGAACGAGGCGGAAGAATATTTCCTGTTTCCGATGATGCTCATGATGTCGTGCGCGTTTTTAAAAAATACCTAACCAAAAATAATGTTCAGATAAAACTTAACACTAAAGTCAACGGCATCATTATAAAAGACAATGCCGTTAGCGGTGTTAAGACAGAACACGGAAACTATCATTGCAAAGCAGCGATTCTGGCGACAGGCGGCGCCACATGGCCATCTACCGGTTCTACCGGTGACGGTTATAAAATAAGCACCGCTCTTGGACACACCTTAGTTAAACTTAAACCAGCATTGGTACCCTTGATTGTCCGCGAGCAGAAACTTGCTCAATCCATGCAGGGAGTGAGCTTACGCAATGTCCGCGCCACGGCTTTTCAGGGAGAAGCAGCAGCAATTGATTCCACGCTGACACCTGACTGTGTCTATGGACGCGGAGAAAAGAAATCACCGCGAACTCCAGTAATCGAAAGTCGCTTCGGCGAAATGCTCTTCACTCATTTCGGATTAGGCGGCCCCATCATTTTGCTGATAAGTCTGGCTGTCGTTGAAGCTTTGGAAAAAGGCCCTGTGTCTTTATTGATTGATCTAAAGCCGGCATTGACCCGCGAACAGCTTCATAAGCGCCTGCAGAGGGACATGGATAAGTCCAGTAAAAGAAAAATCAGCGGCATTATGAAGGAATATCTGCCCGCAAAGATGATTGAACCTTTTATTGAATTAACCGGCATTGATAAAGAAAAACTGGCTCATCAAATAACCGCCGCTGAAAGAGGAAAAATTGTAGAGCTGTTTAAAGCTCTTCGTTTTAATATCAAAGCTCCTTTGTCACTCGAAAAAGCCATAGTTACCGCTGGCGGTGTTTCGCTTGACGAAATAGATCAGCGCACAATGGCTTCCAAACTAGTCAACGGATTATACTTCTGCGGAGAGGTCATGGATATAGACGCCGATACCGGCGGTTATAATCTGCAGGCCGCTTTCTCCACCGGTTATTTAGCAGGCAAAAAAGCCGCTGAATATGTAAGTCCATTTTCAAACCAAAGACTCTATCGAAGGGGCAGAGATGATGCTTAGCTACCGAATATTTGCCTGATTATTCATAGTGTGTCCACATGCGGATAACTTTCACTGTTTTGATATCATCAAGTATTTGGTAAACTAAGCGATGCTGAATATTGATTCGCCTCGAATAAGCGCCGCTAAGATCACCAACGAGCTTCTCATATGATGGTGGATTTTGATATGGATCTTTACGCAGAATATTTAATATGCGGCTGGCCTGTGGTTTGAGGCCGGAGTTTGCTAATTTCCTGGCATCCTTTTGAGCTTGTTTGGTGAACACAAGACGCCAGCTTACCATTTGAGTTCCTTATCACATTTATCAACCGGTGTTTTGAGACCTTTCTTAATGGATTCCCGCATGCCAGGTATCGCTGTGAGATACAAAGTTTCCTCTATGGCCCGCCAGTCATCTTCCGATATAAGAACAGCAGAATTTCTTTTACCGATAATTTGTACCGGCAGATGAGTATCCTTTACTTCATCTACCAGATTATATAAACGTTTTCTGGCTTCCGACGCAGATAATGTTGTCATATTCTTTACCCCCTTATCGTACGGAATATGGTACGACAATATCATTACACTGTCAAGATATTTTTGATCAAGTAATCGATAATGTTGCTGCTGGAATTTTCGAATATTGCTTTGCCTTATAATTCCGGGGCAGCAGATGGTACAAGGCATGCCAGAATCAAAAGCTCTTTGCCGGTATTTCTAACCTGATGTTCTTCGTCAGGCGGCATGAAAACAACATTGCCCTGCCCTATTGGATTCCATTTGCCGTTGCCGTAAATTTCTCCAATGCCTGAGTGAATAAACATTTCGTGTTCCCATGGATGAGCGTGTTTCGGCGTATGCCCTCCCGGTGCGATTTCAAAAATCCTCATGCAGAAATTATTTGCACCGTCAGCCTTACCCGCAACTACACGGCCAGCAATGTCCTTGGCCGCATCATTGTTAAAATGAGTAGGTTCCACGGATTTATAATTTATTAATTTCATTATTTACAACAATAAAGAAAACTAGATTGATTTGATTTACGCAATTTGAAATTTAAATTAGCAATTCAATATTTCATCACCTTAACATCTTATCCTGATTTCCTTATCATGGTGCGAAAGTCTTCAAGTAATGGCTTTAGTTCTCGCAAACGTTCTTGAGTGACTTTCCAGACGGTTTTCAAATCAACGCCCATATAATCATGGATAAGAACATCCCGCATACCAGCCATTTTATTCCACGGTATCTCAGGATATTTTTGACGAACAGGTTTAGGGATTCGTTTTGTTGCCTCCCCCAGAACTTCAAGACTTCGGATAACTGCATTGATGGTTTTTTTATCTTTTGAAAATGTCCTGTAAGACATATTTTTTGTGAATGCTTCAATATCGGATATAGCAGTTAATATATCATCTATATAATCAGATATATCTCTGTTTTTAAACATATTCAACCTCTGCTAGGATGCGTTTCCCCAGGTTAGGCTTGAGTGCTGATTCCATCACCAAATCCACTTTGGCGTTTAATTGTTTTTCAAGATATTCACGAAGATCTATAAAATCGAAAAGGTCAATGTCATGCTTAAATTTAACGAGAATATCTATATCACTTTTCTTACTTTGTTTATCTTTGACGTAAGAACCAAACAGACCGAGCCTCTGAACCCCATAAAGTAATTCCAATTCATATTTATTGCTTCGAATAATTTTAATGACTTCCTTTTTCCCCACAAGCACCACCTCAAATTTATTGACAATATAGGGAAATTAATCAGGTAAGTCAATGATATAAATTAATTAGTTGTTATTAACGGTGCAAATATCTCACTCAGCGTCGGATGCGCAATTACCCAATTACGCAATTGCTTTTTAGTCATCTCATTCGACACGGCCAGAGTCAGAGGCGCAATCAAATCCGCGGCGCCTTCACCGACGATTGTCGCGCCGATAAGTTTATCCTGATGGAAAATAGCTTTGACAAATCCCTGCCCCATCAATTCCGCCCGGGCAATAATGTTAGCGCTGTATTGAGATTTAACGACTTCTATGGAGAGATCTTCATCTTCGGCTCGCTTTTGTGTATAGCCTATGCGCGCAATTTGCGGATGGCTGTAAACAACGGAAGGTATGAGGTTTTCGTTATAGCTAAAGTTGCTGTCTCCACAGATACGTCCGGCGGCGACTTTCGCCTGCTGTGCCGCCCGGTGCGCCAGCATCATACCACCGGTAATGTCACCCACCGCGTAGATACCAGCGATATTCGTCATCATTTTTGCATCAACCTTGATCCCTGCTTTTGTATATTCAATGCCCAGCTTTTCTAACTCCTCCGTATTCAACAACGGTTTTCTGCCCGTGCAAAGAAGGGCATAGTCGGCGCTTATCTCCAATTGTTTGCCATCTTTTTGGGCCTGCATTACAACTCCACTGCCCGTATCTTTCAGGCTCTCCAATTTTGTCGAGGTGTTAATGGCAACGCCCAGACGGGTCAATTCCTGTTTAAGCAGATCAGCACATTCCTGATCTTCCAAAGGAATGATTCTGTCCAATATTTCAACTATGGTCACCTTTGATCCCAGTTCGGCAAAGAAAGTGGCGAATTCCACGCCGATCACACTGCCGCCGACAATGATGATGCTCGATGGCAGTATATTTAAATTCAAAATGCCGTCCGATGTCATAACTTTTTCGGAGAGATTGATTCCGGCAAGAACCTGCGGCACGGAGCCCCAGGCAATGATGATATTCTGAGCCGAGAATATCTCACTTTTGCCTGATGAATCTGTAAAACGCACTTCACCGGAAGAAATAATTTCGCCAATACCCTGTTTAGTTTCCACCCCTGCTTCAGTAAGAACTTTTTGCGCACCGAGAGCGGACACTTTCACAATCTGCTGCTGATGTTTCTTGACAGCGGGAAAATCAACGGAAGCATCGGCTATATTGATTCCCATTCTTTTGAGTTTTTTCAAATCCGCGTAATACTTGCTGCAAGAAAGCAGTGCCTTGGTCGGAATGCAGCCTCTATGCGTGCACGTTCCTCCCCAACCTTCTTTTTCGATAATGAGGACGCGTTTTTTCTTTGACGCGGCAATTTCGGCCGCGGTAAGTCCGCCCGGCCCTCCGCCAATAATTATCAAATCATATTTTTCAGACATCAATACACCTCTCTACTTTTTTCCCCTCCACCTGTGGGAGGGGACTAAGGGGAGGGGTATTTTTTCACTTTTCACCCTCCCTAAATCCCTCCCCTCAAGGGAGGGACGAATAAATTATCTTCATTGTCGGACTTGAACCGGCAATCCAGTATTTTTCTTCTTAATCAAGTATACTGTCCCCCGAATTTCCCGAGAATATTATTTGCTCGAATAGTCATTTATATTCCCCCTTCAATCCAAGATTTTTATCTTCTTCATTTAGTATTTTTATTAATATTGGTACTTCTTTTGAAGTGTAATTAGTTGGCGGAGATGGCATTGTGTCTAGTCTTTCTTTCCTCGTTAGTGCCTTCTCCAACTCTACAAGCCCCAGCGGGCCTTTGTATGAATACAGAGTATCCCTTTCAACGTATTTAACTTCGCCTTCTTTTCCGATCATGTCTTTCTCTATAGCAAAGTATTTTTCACAGGATATGTTTATTGGTAATCCGTTAAGATTATCAATAGCTTTATATCCCGGTTTAAAGATAATGAAGTCGGCGTAGCTTCCTCCTGATAAAGGACTGATCATGGTTTTATAGGGGGGAAAATAAAACTCGCCTTTATTATCCGTTAATGTTTCTTTCGCATTCATGGGCACAGAACTGCCACCGCCCGGCCAGTTGAATTCGTATTTATAATATAGAACCACAACAACAGCGCCTTCTATCGGTTGCTTTGTCTGCGCATCAATCACACTACCGCGGAATTCCGGTTTACTATAATAAAGCCAGGCATAAGCAGAAGATGAAAATGCAAACCATATGATTACCATTAGAATAATAATAGTTACTGATCTTTTCATTATTCCAATCTCCTTACGATTTTCCAATTTCATCTTGCTTTCGCCGCGTGATAGGAACTGCGTACCAGCGGCCCGGCTTCCACGTATTGAAAGCCCTGCTGATAAGCGATTTCTTTGAACTCGGCAAACTCGTCCGGGTGATAATATTTAGCAACCGGCCAATGTATCAGAGTCGGCTGCTGATACTGCCCGATAGTCAGGCGCGCGCAGGACACCGATGCCAGATCATCAATCAGTCGCAGAATATCTTCACGGCGCTCGCCAAATCCTATCATAAAACCTGTTTTGGAAATAACGGAAGAAGAACTTATTTTTTTTAGCACCGCCAGAGAAACATCATAATTGCCCTGCGGCCGCAATTTCGTGAACATCTGTTTGACAACTTCCATGTTGTGATTAATGACATCCGGCCTAGCGGCAATTACTTTTTCCAGCGCCGTAGAATTCCCTTGAAAATCAGGAATCAAAACCTCTACCTTGCAGGCTGGAAATTTTTCCCGCAATCTTTTGACATAATCAGAAAAGACCTGCGCCCCACCATCCGGCAAGTCATCACGGGTAACGGAGGTAATCACAACATATTCCAGTTTCATTTTTCTTACAGCATCTATCAGATTATTAACTTCGTTCTCGTCAATTGCTTCAGGCCTACCGTGTTCAACATTACAGTAAAGGCAATCGCGCGTACAGATATTCCCCATGATCAAAAATGTTGCCGTGCCACAGGCAAAGCATTCGGACATATTGGGACAGGCCGCTTCCTGACAAACGGTGTGCAGTTGCAGCCCGGCCAGAGTTGATTTTATATTGCGGCATTCATTGGAATAAGGTGGACGGACTTTTAACCAGGAAGGTTTGCGGAGGATTTGTTTGGCACTCTGACGTTCGTTCATAAAAGTACCCTTTGTACCTCCCCTCCACCGGTGGGAGGGGATTGAGGGGGGGGGATAATTTTTTCTCCACCCTCACCCGACCTCTCCCCTCAAGGGAGAGGAGATATGCGTATTGCTACAATGCATAGAAGTTGTAACGACACTTATGATCTTTTCCAACAGACGTCCGGTTTGCGGGCAGCCAGCACTTCATCAAGCCGGCTGACCGGCGTTGTCACCGGCGCATTTTTTACGCCTTCAGGATTCTCTTTAGCTTCTTGGGCTATGGCAATCATGGCGTTACAGAAAGTATCCAGAGTCTCTTTGCTTTCCGTTTCGGTGGGTTCGATCATAATGGCTTCATGCACAATGAGCGGAAAGTAAATTGTCGGTGGATGATAACCATAATCAATCAGTTTCTTGGCAATATCAGATGTGTGCACTCCGCTTTGGGCAACCTGTCTATTACCGGAAAAAACACATTCGTGCATGCAGATTCGATCATAAGGCAAATCAAAATATGGTTTCAGTTTTTCCTTGATGTAGTTGGCGTTGAGCACAGCCATTTCGGTGGCATGCTTCAGACCTTCAGCACCCAAAGAGCGAATATAGGTGTAGGCTTTCACAATCACATTGAAATTTCCGTAAAATGAACGGACACGGCCGATGGTATCGGGAAATTTTTCCGACCATTTATATTTATCATCTTTTTTAACAACGCGCGGCACAGGCAGAAAATCAACAAGCTCTTTACCAACACCTACCGGGCCGCTACCCGGACCACCTCCGCCGTGCGGCGTGGAAAAGGTTTTATGCAGATTAAGTTGAATAACATCGAAGCCCAAATCACCCGGTCTTGTTTTACCCATGAAGGCGTTGGCATTGGCGCCGTCGCCGTAGAGCAGACCTCCTTTTCCATGAACAATGGCGGCCACTTTTTCGATATTGCGCTCGAACAATCCCAGCGTATTGGGGTTGGTTAGCATCAAAGCCGCTACATCCTCCGTCATCAATGATTGAAGATGTTCAATATCCACGCCGCCTTCGCTGTTGGAACGAAGTTCCATCACTTCAAATCCGCAAAGAGCACTGGATGCCGGATTGGTTCCGTGAGCGGCATCGGGAATCAGAACAATCCGGCGTTTCTGGCCTTTTCTCTCAAAATATTTTTTAATCATCATTACGCCGGTAAGTTCGCCGTGAGCTCCAGCCGCAGGCTGAAGAGTGAATTCCGCCATGCCGAAAATGTCGCACAAATATTTTTGCATTTCATACATCAGTTGCAGATTCCCCTGAGCAGATTCTTCATCAACATAGGGATGCAGTCCGGTAAAGCCGGAAAGTAGTGCGACATGCTCGTTAACTTTGGGATTATATTTCATCGTGCAGGAGCCAAGAGGATAAAATCCAAGATCAACACCGAAATTACGCCGTGATAAATTGGTATAATGCCGGATTAAATCAATTTCGGCAACTTCAGGCAAATCAAGTTCATCGCGCAGATACTTACTGCCGATTGTATGTTCAACATTGACAGCGGGCACATCACTGGCGGGAATATCCGCTGTGCTGCGCCCCGATTTACTTATTTCAAATATTAATTCCATGATTACCTCTTTGTCATTTTTTTGTTTTTCCTCCCTTGAGGGGAGGAAATTAAAAGGAGGGTGAAAATTATTAATCAAATCCCCCGCCCTTTAATTCCCGCCCTCCAGGGGCGGGAAAACATTTCTGGATACCTCCGGCATTCGCCGGACTTTGGGCCGTCTACTCCGGCGCATGCCGGATTCGCCGGTATGACATTTTTTTATTTCTTTTGTTATGCCCCTTCATCTAACCTCTCCCACCAGGGGCGAGGAATTAAAGGTGCCAACTGCTACTTGAGGATGGCCACAACTTTATCTATATCCTCTTTCGAAATCATTTCTGTGGCGCAAAAAAGTAACGCATTTTTCAATTCCGGATAATCTTTTTGCAACTCGTAGCCGCCAATGATGCCTTCTTTTTTCAATTTTTTGTTTACCTTTTTGGAATCCGGACAACGCAGAACAAATTCGTTATAAACAGGCGCGGGGAATACTTCTTTCCAACCGGAAAGTTCTAAGAGTTTATTCTTTAAATATTGCGTTTTATAGATATTGAGCTCAGCAAGTTTTTTAAGATTCTTGCCCAGAGCGGCAAGGTACACGCCTGCGGCCAGCGCGCAGAGCGCTTCGTTGGAACAAATGTTGGATGTGGCTTTTTCCCGGCGGATATGCTGTTCGCGGGTTTGTAACGTCAGGACAAAACCTCGCTTGCCGTTTTTATCCACCGTTGCGCCGACAAGTCTTCCGGGTATGCGGCGCATGAATTTTTCTTTGGCAGCGAAGACGCCCAGATAAGGTCCGCCGTAATTCAAAGGATTGCCGAAACTCTGGCCTTCCCCTACGACAAAATCCGCTCCTACCTCTCCCGCAGGCCGCAGAACTCCCAGCGAAGTACCGTCGGTAAAACCGGCCACTAATAATGCTCCTTTTTTATGTGCGTAATCTGCAACAGAAGCAATATCTTCGATGACGCCGAAGAAATTGGGACTTTGCACCAAAACCGCGGCAACCTGATCATCGAGATTCTTCTGTAGAACGTCTAAATCAATCTGGCCGGATGGTGTATACGGTATTTCAACAACCTTATATCCGTTAGCCCAGGAGTATGTTTTAACCACCTGTCTGTATTCGGGATGCACCGAACGGGCAATTATAATTTTATTTCTACCGGACATTTTCGCGCAGAGTACTGCGGCTTCGGCCATAGCGGAAGCCCCGTCATACATGGATGCATTGGCTATTTCGGTGCCGGTAAGATGGGCAATCATGGTCTGATATTCGTAAATCGCCTGAAGAATGCCCTGACTGATTTCGGCCTGATACGGAGTATAGGCGGTATAAAATTCAGCGCGTCCGACAATGTGTCCGACAACCGCCGGAATGAAATGATGGTAGGCTCCCGCACCTGTTAAAGTAAATCGTGGCAGCTTATTTTTTACGGCAAGCTCGCTCATTACAGACATGGTTTCAAGCTCGGATAGCGCTTGAGGTATGTCCGGTATTTGTTTTATTCTGAATTTTTCCGGAATGTCGGCAAAAAGTTCTTCAATATTGGCAACACCTATTGCCGCCTGCATTTGTTTTATATCATCTGGAGTATGAGGACAGTAATCCATATCTACCTTTTCTTTCTTTAGTGTTTTTCCTCTTTCAGCATTTGTTCGTAATCAGCCGCGCTAAGCAGTGTTTTAAGTTCGCCAGCATCGGAGAGGCGCATTTTGACAATCCAGCCTTCACCAAATGCATCCTGGTTGACAATTTCCGGAGTTTCTTCCAGCCTTGTATTTACATCAATAACCTCACCGCTAACAGGTGAATAAACATCGGATACAGACTTCACGGATTCTACAACCGCTACCGGCTCGCCTTTAGCCACTTTTTTGCCTTTAGGGGGCAGTTCAACAAAAACAATGTCCGTGAGCATTTCCTGAGCGTAATCGGTAATACCGACGACTACAGTTCCGTCGCCGTTATCCTTTGCCCATTCATGATCACGGGAATAAACTCTGTCCTGAGGATTTGGTTTGGACATATTGTCCCTCCTTAATATTATTTTGATCTTTTATAGAAAGGTAATTTAACTATCCTTGCCGGTACCATCGTATCGCGAATAGCAATCTCTACTTGCGTATCCGGCGCACCGGAATCAATATCGATGAACGCCATACCGATTGCTTTGTTTAACGTTGGCGAAAATGTCCCGGACGTTACAACGCCTATTTCTTTACCGCCATGAAGAACTTTGTAGCCATGCCGGGCAATTCCACGTCCAGTCATCTCTATGCCAACCAGTTTTTTACCCTTACCTGAATTTTTTTTGGCTAAAACTGCCGTTTTCCCTATAAATTCTTTGTTCACATCGACGATCCAGCTATAAGGGACTTCCATCGGGCTTACCGATTCATCCATATCCTGACCGTTGAGCATCATGCCTGCTTCCAACCGCAGTGTGTCTCTAGCGCCCAGCCCTGCCGGTTTCAGACCCAAATGCTCACCCGCATGCATAAAACTATCCCATATATTATTGATGACATCAGCGGCAGCATAAATCTCAAAGCCGTCTTCGCCTGTATAGCCGCTGCGCGAAATAATTGCCGGAAATCCTGTAACACGAGATTCGCAAAAATGATAAAAACGCAGAGTTTTCAGATCAGCTTCTGTCAGTTTCTGTAAAATTTCTTCGGAGCGTGGTCCCTGCAAATCAAGTTTGCCCGTCGCATCGCTGAGATCTTTTAAACTGCAATCAAATTTTTTGGCCTGTTGAATAGATTTTATCCATTGCCAGTCACGATCTTTGGGCGTTGCATTGGTGACCAGCATGTAGGAATCTTTTGCCATTTTATACACGGTCAGATCGTCAATAATGCCGCCTTCTTCATTAAGCAAAGCTGATAGTTTAACCTGCCCGACGGTTTGATCTGCCAGATTTCTGGTTAAAACCAGTTGTAAAAGATCAAGAGCCTGCGGACCTTTAACTTCAATCTCTCCCATGTGGCAGATATCAAACAGACCGGCAAAACCTCTTGTTGCTCTATGCTCATCGATAACATTGGTATATTGCACAGGCATGGCCCAGCCGCCAAAATCAATTATTTTAGCATTAAGAGCAACGTGCTTTTCATATAACGGTGTCTTTTTCATTTTCATTTCACCCCATATTTTAAAATAAGAGACAAAACCATGAGAATCAAACATACCGCCAAAAAGAAATAACTCTTTTTGAAAGCATTATTTCCCGGCACTGCAAAACCGTAATGCGGACAAGCGAGTATCATTATCCCACTCTGCTAAGTCCCGACGACGTCGGGATTCCCCTAACGCTTTAATGAGTCTTGATTTTCCGAAACGTTATGATCGGAAAATCTTAGAGCGAATTATCCCGCCACCTTCAGGTGGCAGAGACAAGCTTCGCTTCGCTCACTTTCAGCGAGTGTCACTAATCTTTAAATAGTTTTTCAAAAAATAGTTGCTTGCTTTTGGGGTAATAAATGTCCCCGTAATCAACAATCAGTCTGCCATCAAGATGATCAATTTCATGTTGGATAACACGGGCAATGTAATCCAGATATCTTTTGTTAATTTTTTCTCCTTTGGCATCTAAAGCACGAACCTTAATTTCCGGAAAGCGGCTTATTTCAACCTGAACATCCGGACATGACAGACAGCCCTCAACCCCGGGTACCTTTTCGCCGTGCGTTTGAGTAATCCGCGGATTAACCAGCACTTCTATATCTTTGATATCTTTTATTTTTTTCTGCCCTTCCTCAGAACCTTTAGCGCGGAACACTATTAATCTTTTATTAATGCCTATTTGCGGAGCAGCAAGTCCTACGGCATCATCTCTTTCCATAAAAGCATCTATTAATGTCTGAATTATTTCCCGTGATGCTTTATCCAAAGGAGCAGGCAATTCCACAGATTTTTTTCTCAGGACAGAGATATCCGCTTTGTTTTCTCCTTCATCATTCCATAATGTTAAAACTCTTTTTGTGGACATAAAACTGCACCGAAAAATTATTTTTGTGCCATTTATCACCTATTCTGCGTTATTTCAAGTAATTGTAGCTTGCAATATATATATATCTTTTGTTAAACAATAATAACTTTTCGCTTTCTTTGGTTAACATTGTTGGTGGAGCCTGTCCGGCGTATGCCGGATCAGCAACTTCAAATCGAAATGTTATTATATGCACTAAATTAAATAATTAGGATTGATAGTTGATTAATCAAATAGTTACCAAAATAGCCAAACGTGAATTCGCCCGTTCCTTAAAGTTTGAAGAAGGAAATCTGCCGGAGTTGCCGTCTTGCAATGACGAAAAACAGCGACTCCTTTACATACACGTCCCTTTTTGTGAAGAGCTTTGTCCTTATTGCTCCTTTCATCGCATAACTTTTAATGAACCACTGACAAAAAGATATTTTCAAGCTCTGCGCCGGGAAATTAAAATTTATCATGAAAAAGGCTATAAATTTGAAGGCATTTATGTAGGCGGCGGCACACCGACAGTAATGATCGATGAACTGGCTGAAACGCTTAATCTGGTGCGGGAACTTTTTCCGATCAAAGATATATCTGTGGAAACAAATCCCAACCATTTAACTTCAGAAAATATTAAAATTCTACAAAAAAGTAAGGTCAAAAGACTCTCCGTAGGCGTTCAAACGTTCAACGATGAAATGCTGAAAAAAATCGGGCGTTACGAAAAATACGGATCCGGTAAAGTAATCGCCGGGAGGTTAAAAAACACTCAGGGCTTTTTTCACACTTTAAACGCTGACATGATTTTTAATTTCCCCGGGCAAACAGCTGATATGCTCGAAGAGGATTTGGCAATTCTGCTCAAGCTAAACATAGAACAAACCACCTTCTATCCCCTAATGATTTCCGCCATGACTCAAAGTGTGATGAAAGAAACCATGGGGGAGGTCAATTTCAGCGGTGAAGAAAAATTATATAAATTGATAGTCAGGCATCTGGAAAAAAATTATGATTTTTCTTCGGCCTGGTGCTTTTCCCGCAAAGAATCTCTGATTGATGAATACGTTGTTGAATTTGAAGAATACGCGGGCCTGGGCAGCGGCGCCATCGGTTATCTGCACGGAACCTGTTATTCCAATACTTTTGATATTGAGAGATATATCGCTTCCCTGGAAAAAGGGAAACTACCTCTGCAGGCTTCCCGCAAGTTTGATCTTCATGATCAGATGAGTTATGATTTTTTAATGAAATTATTCAGCACAAAACTGGATATCTCGGCCATGCAGAAAAAATACGACGGAAAATTTCTAAAAACTATGTGGAAGGAAATAGCCGCCTTTGAAATGGTCAGGGCTTTTCGTTATTTTCCTCCCTATCTTCATTTGACACCGCGCGGCCATTATCTCTGGGTGATCATGATGAGGGAGTTTTTTATCGCCGTAAATAATTTTCGCGATTTCTGCCGCAAGCAGGTGAACATTGGATGAATTTAGAGGATATTTAAGGTTAGAGAACATCAATATATAAAAATCACTGTCCCCCTTTAGAGGGGGTGTCGCAAAGCGACGGGGGAGGAAAAAAACGTGAAACAAAATATCCACCCCCTGCCCCCGCCAGCGGGGGATAGAAAAATGATACATACCTCTGTCATGCCGGACTTGATCCGGCATCCATGAAAAAATAAAACTGGATTCCGGCCTTCGCCGGAATGACGACAAAGGACTTATATGGACGACATAAAAAAAGAATTGTTGAAAAAGCTGCCGAAAATTGACGAGATTCTTTTGATTCTGGAAAAGCAGAATATTTATGATCTGGCGCCGCGCGAAATAGTCAAGGAAACGTGTCGCAAGGTTGTGCAGGACCTGCGTAATAAAATTGTCAATGCCAAAAAAAAGCAATCGGCGGAATCTTGCCCTGATGCGGCAGCCGTCGCCCAAGAGGTAGAAAAATCAATCAAAGGGTTATATCGCTATAGTTTGCGCCGTGTAGTTAACGCAACCGGCGTTATCCTGCATACTAACCTGGGCCGGGCGCCGCTTTGTCCCGAAGCCTTGCAGAGAATTATGGAAGTAGGCAAAGCCTATTCCAACCTGGAATTCGATTTGGCTAAAGGTGAACGCGGCCAACGCTATGATCATGTCAGTTCGCTGATCTGCGCCCTCACCGGAGCCGAGGACGCTTTAATCGTCAACAATAATGCGGCTGCTGTTTTGCTTGTTCTTAATACTCTGGCTGATAAAAAAGATGCAATCGTATCGCGGGGTGAACTCATCGAAATCGGCGGCGAATTCCGCATCCCGGAAATAATGAAAAAAAGCGCATCCAAACTCCGCGAAGTGGGAACCACCAACCGTACGCGCCTGAGCGACTACGAAAAAGCAGTCAATGACAAAACGGGTCTGATTATGAAAGTACATACCAGCAATTTTCGCATCGTCGGCTTTACCGAAGAGGCGGATATTGAATCGCTAGTGGCCTTGGGAAAAAGCCGCGGCATTCCGGTTATGGACGACCTGGGCAGCGGATGTCTGATTGATCTCGATCAATACGGTCTTCAGCATGAACCCACAGTTCGCGAAACCCTGGCGACAGGAATTGACGTGGTCACCTTCAGCGGAGATAAACTACTGGGCGGCCCGCAGGCCGGCATTATTGTAGGTAAAAAAGAAGTTCTTACGAAAATCAAAAAGAATCCCTTAAACCGTGCCCTGCGAATTGACAAATTCACTCTGGCAGCGCTGGAAGCCACATTGATGCATTATCTTAATCCAGTTGCCGCGGTTAAAGAATTAAGATCATTGAAAGCGTTGACCGAACCTGTCACCGCGGTTAAAAAACGTGCCGAAGAACTAATCACTAAATTGCAGGAAGAAAATTTCGACTCGCTAAAATTTTCACTGCAGGAAGATTTCGCGGCAGCCGGCGGCGGTTCTTTACCTACTCAACAGATTCCAACTGTTTTAGTTGCCGTCAACAACAAAAAAATGCCCGCCACCAAAATGGAAGAAAAGCTGCGCCAGTTCGAAGTACCCATAATTGTCCGGGTAGATAAAGATGAGATACTGCTTGATTTACGCACAGTGGCTGAAGATGAGTTTGGGTTCATTGTTGAAGGATTGAAACAAATAAACATCTAAATGCTGTCATTCCCGCGAAGGCGGGAATCCAGGGAACAAATTTTATTAGTATCATGCGTTTCATCTGTTCAATATAAATTCAGGAGGGCGGCATGAGAAAAACAAGATTAAGTACAAGCATAATATTAATGTTTGTTTTCTGCATAATGGCTTGCGGTGGAAGAGGATTTTTTGCATGGGGCGAGGCAAGCTGGAAGGAAGAAGTGTTGCTACATGACGGCAGTAAAATAATTATAAAACGTCTTAATAACCTTGGCGGTTATCCCACAATTGATAGCCATGAACGTCAAAATTTAGATGAGACAGTTACCTTCACCCTGTCTGGAACGAATAAAGAAATAACATGGAAAACGGATTTCAGAGATGAAAAACCTGAGCCCAACAGCCTTAATTTACTGGCACTGGATATAATTAACGGCATTCCGTATATTGCCACCTATCCTGCCGGATGCATAGCCTATAACAAATGGAAGAGGCCCAATCCACCTTATATCTTTTTTAAGTATGACGGCAATGCTTGGAAGCAGATACCCTTGGAAGAATTTCCACCGGAAATCAGCAAGGTCAATGTTATTGTTGGCAGGCCACCGGCTGAACTGCAAAAGCCTTTCTATACTGCCGAGCAAGTTGACGGAGAAAATAATCGAGGTAATATGGACGAAACGTATAAAAAAATTATTCGCACGTCGATGAAAGGTGTGGGGTGTGAGGAACTAATTTACGACGGAAAGATCTGGCATGATATTAGTGGATTGAAAAAACAACCCTCTCTTGAAGCTTGTCTAGATTTATGTCCTAAAATAGGTATCAAATTTGAATATTGTCCGTGTAACAGACTATTTAAAAACACCTCAAAAGATAAATAAAACTGGATACCGGCCTGCGCCGGTATGACATAATAAGGAAAGTGCAGGGGTCATGACTTGAGCGGTCAATCTGAAAAAATACATTTTACGATAGATAAAAGCCAAATCGGGCAGAGGCTGGATATCTTTCTGGCACAAGTCGAACCAACCATTTCCCGCTCGCATGTCAAACATGTCATTGAAGAAGGAGATGTGCTGGTTAACGGCAAAGAACCTAAAGTGAGTCAGAAACTAAAAGAGGGCGATGTCATCATCCTGACCCAAAGACCGCCGATAGAGGCAACTGCGCTTCCGCAGGACATGCCTCTTAATATCATTTATGAAGACGAGGCCATTATCGTCATCAATAAACCTGCGGGAATGGTGGTGCATCCGGCACCGGGCAACGCCGATAAAACGCTTGTCAATGCTCTGCTCTTTCATTGCCATGATTTATCGGGAATCGGCGGCGTTTTACGGCCCGGCATTGTTCACAGGCTGGACAAAGACACTTCCGGCCTGATTGTGGCGGCAAAATCAGATGACGCGCATCGAAGTCTTTCGGCGCAGTTTGAAAAGCATGATGTTCACAAAAAATATCTGGCGCTCGTCTGGGGAGACATAAAAGGCAACAGCGGAGAAATAGTTCTGCCTGTCGGCAGACATACTAACAATCGCAAAAAGATGTCCACGAAAAGCAAGCGGGGCAAGGACGCTCTCACTCTCTGGAAAGTGCGCGAACGTTATGGCGTGGCTACCTTGCTGGAGGTGGAGATTAAAACCGGACGCACCCATCAAATTCGCGTACATTTGTCTGATCGTGGTTATCCGGTTATCGGGGATCAAGTTTACGGCAACTCCGCCAAAATCAACACTGTTAAAGATTCCCTGCTGAAGGCAAAGATCAAAGAATTTAACCGGCAGGCACTGCACGCGGCACAACTTTCTTTCATTCATCCGCAAAAAGACGAGCGGGTAGTATTTACAGCGGATATGCCGCAGGATATGACCGATTTATGCGCGCAACTGCGTTTCAGCGTTAATCAGATCGATTCAACCAAATCTAATTGGAAAGATAAATTACGGTAGAAAATATGCTCCGAATTAATAAAATACATTCCATAGAATATCTGGAATCTTCACTTTTAAGCGAATGCGATTTTTTAACTCACGCCTTCTGCACAAGGCTAGGCGGTGTCTCGGAAGACGACTATGCTTCGCTAAACATTAGCTTCCGCGAAGGCGATTTAGAAGGCAAGGTTTTGCAAAACTGGCATCGACTGGCCATGGCCTTTTCCATACCACTGGAACAATTTCTTACGCTTAACCAGGTTCACGGCGACGATATTTTTGTCGTCAAGCCGTTTGGCGATTATTTTTCTTCTCGTGAAGCTTTGAATTATGACGCCATTGTTACCAGCCGCACAAATCTGGCTATTTGCATCAAGACAGCGGATTGCGTGCCTGTTTTTCTTGTCGACAGAATAAAAAAAATAATTGCCGTGGTTCATGCCGGCTGGCGAAGCACCGCACTGGAAATCAGCGCTAAAGTAGTACGCCTGCTCATTGAAAAATACGGCTCGTCCAAGCGGGATATTCTGGCGGTAATCGGTCCGGCTATCGGCAAATGCTGTTTTGAAGTCGATACCGTTGCGGCAAATGATTTTCTTAAACATAAAAACCATGAAGCGTTTTTATTTCCCGGCAAAAGACCCAATAAATGGATACTGGATTTAGCCGAAGCCAACCGCAGACAAATCATGAATTGCGGAATTCCCGAAGCAAACATCGATGTTTCCGATCTTTGCACTTCCTGCCGTCAGGATCTTTTTTTCTCTTACAGAGGTTCGGGAGGAATTACAGGCAGACAGGTCAATTTTATGATGATTAAGGGGGAGACTCCCTGCCGCGTCCTGACAATCGGCGAAGGATTCTCTCATATCCAATAAACTGGGTATTGACAGTATTAACTTTCAGTATTAATTATACAACATCTTGTCATTCCCCGGCTTGACCGGGGAATCCAGAAAACATAAGGAGTAACGCAAATGATTATCGTCACAGGAGGCGCCGGATTTATCGGCAGCGCTTTTGTCTGGAAGCTCAATCAGGAAGGCATCGACGATATTGTCATAGTCGATCAACTGGGAACGGATGACAAATGGAAAAATCTGGTCAATCTCCGGTTCGTCAACTACATCCACAAAGATGATTTCAGCGAGCTTATTTATAACGATACGCTCAACTTTGACGTTGAAGCGATAATTCATATGGGGGCATGCTCATCAACAACCGAACGGAATGCTGATTATCTCTGGCAAAACAATTTTGCTTACACGGGCAACCTGGCGGAATGGGCTGTCGAACACAATACACGTTTTATCTACGCCAGTTCGGCGGCAACCTATGGAGACGGTAAACAAGGATTCTCGGATGACCATAATATGATTAATAAATTCAAACCGATTAATATGTACGGCTATTCCAAACAGGTTTTTGATTTGAGAGTGCTGAGAGAATCATGGGAAAATAAAATTGCCGGAATAAAATTCTTCAACGTCTTCGGCCCCAACGAATACCACAAAGGCGATATGGCAAGCATCATCTTCAAATCCTTTCATCAAATAAAGGAAACCGGCAAGGTGAAACTTTTCAAATCCTATGATCCCGAATATAAAGATGGCGGACAGATGCGCGATTTTGTTTATATCAAAGACTGTATGGATGTCCTGTGGTGGCTTTTTAAGAATCCGGATGTCAATGGTATTTTTAATTTAGGCACAGGTAAAGCCCGAACATGGAATGATTTGATCAGAGCCGTCTTCGACGCAATGCAACTCGCAACAAAAATCGAATATATCGAAATGCCGGAATCTTTGCGCAATCAATACCAGTACTTCACCGAAGCAAAGATGGATAAGCTCAAAGCAATGGGTTGTCCTGTTGCTTTTTCATCACTGGAAGATTCCGTGCGGGATTATGTGGTGAACTATTTACAGCAAACCGACCCGCATTTAGGATAAGAATAACTTTTTCTGTCATTCCGCATAGTACCCTTCAGGGTAAATCCCGATGAATCGGGATGAGGAATCTTAATGTAAGAATTTAACCAAAACAAAGATTTCTCTCTTCGATCGAAATGACAATATTGAAATATATGGGCTTTTTACGGAGGAATTAATGAAAAGAGATATTGTTTGCATCATCCCCTCACGCTATGAATCCAGCCGCTTTCCGGGTAAGCCGCTGGCTGATCTATGCGGAAAACCGATGATTCAGCATGTCTATGAACGCGTGGCCAAAGCTAAAGCCATACCCCATGTGGCGGTGGCAACAGACGATCAAAGAATATTCGACGCGGTTATTAAATTCGGCGGCAACGCTATAATGACAGCTGTCACGCATCGCTCCGGCACGGACAGAATCGCCGAGGCTATAAAATCGCTCAATCTTTCAGCCGACGCGATTGTTGTTAACATTCAGGGCGATCAACCGATTTTCGAACCTGCACAGGTGGATGAAGTTATTCAGCCACTCGTTGACGATCCCTCCATCAACATGTCCACACTGATTTATAAAATTATTCTCGATGAAGAAATAACTCATCCGCACGCCGTTAAAGTTGTTTTCGATCATCAGAATTTTGCTCTTTATTTTTCACGGGCTACAATTCCCTACGTGAGGGACAAAGCCCTCAAAGCAGACTACTACAAACATCATGGCATTTACGCCTACCGCCGTGATTTTCTCGATACCTTCACAAAGCTTCCCGAAGGAAAACTGGAAAAGCTCGAAGCCCTCGAACAATTGCGTGCTCTGGAATATGGCTACAAAATAAAGGTTGTCATCACTCCCTATGATTCTGTAGAAGTGGACAACAAGCAGGAACTGGACAGAGTGCGTCAGATTCTTACGACAAAAAAATAGAGAGTGTCGCAACGGCATGAAAACTCTAAAAATCAAACTAGCATTGAGAATAGTACTGACATGTGCATTCTTTTTGATGATTACCGCATTAACCGGCAATGCCGCTGAAATTGACGACAATCTAGCAAAATGCACAGCAATTAAAAATGACAACGCCGCAAGATTGAAATGCTTCGACGAACTGGCGAAAAAACAAATCACCGCAAAAGAATCCGTCATCGTAAAACCAGATGAAAAAGATATTGCACAAAAACCTGAATCTCAAGAAAAATATTTTTCTGTTATGGAAAAACAATGGGATCTGAGAAGCGATAAACCCAAAGAAAGAAATATTTTTGTACTTTGGCCTTACCGCCCCTGTTTTATTCTGCCTCTGGCCTATAATTCCTCGCCTAATGACAGTACCCAACTGGATGTCGATCCCAAAGCCAGATCCCTATACAACGAGGTAAAATTTCAACTGAGCTTTAAATTTAAAATCTGGAGAGATCTTATCAGGAGCGAAGAAATAAAGAAAATTGTCGAAAAAAGTACGGGAATCAGAGGCATCGATGCCTGGGTTGCCTACACTCAACAATCCTTCTGGCAACTCTATAACTCGGCATTTTCCGCTCCCTTCAGAGACACCAACTACGAACCGGAACTGCTCCTTAATTTCGACATGCAGCGAGAAATTCCTTATCTTATGGGAACGAAACTGCAATTTATCAATGTCGGATTTAATCATCAATCCAACGGCCGCGCTGAACCGCTTTCCCGTAGCTGGAACCGTATTGTTGCCAATATCGGATTAGAAAAAATTTTTGGAATGGAAAAAAATGATAACTTCAGCCTGCTTTTAAAAACCTGGTACCGGCTTCCCGAAAATGATGAAGATGACGACAATCCCGATCTTTCCGGATACATGGGATATGGAGAACTATGGGGAACTCTCTACTGGAAAAATCAGCGGTTTGCCGTAATGTTGCGCAACAATTTACGGTCGGAGAATAAGGGAGCGGTTCAGCTGGACTGGAGCATCCCGCTATCATCGATTAACGAAAGTCTCGCCAAGAAAATCAGCCTCTACGTACAATACTTCAACGGTTACGGAGAAAGCCTGCTCGATTATAACACAAGCATTAACCGGATTAGCGCTGGTTTAATGCTGGTAGACTGGAGGTAAAATAGATAGTGAAAATGAGAAAAGAATACGATTTTTCAAAAGCAAGAAAGAATCCTTATGCCAGCCGTCTGAAAAAACAAGTCACCATCCGGCTTGATGAGGAAACAATTAAGTATTTTAAAAAACTCTCAGAAGAAGCGGAAATTCCATATCAAACTTTGATTAATCTCTATCTGCGCGACTGTGCCGCTTCCTCCCGAAAGCTTTCTCTACACTGGAAAGCAGCTTGATAAATAAACCAGTTTGATGGCTCGGCATCAAAGACACCGACTAAATCCATAACCAGAGCTATATAGGAATGATCGAAAAAGCAAATTTAGAATATTAATTGTTAGCATAATAAAACATGGAAAAAATTCCTCCATTTAGTGCTCAGCATCTTGAAGCAGCATGCAAGGTGTTAGCTAATACAGAGCGTGGCCTCACTGGTTCCGAGATAGCGTACCTTCTTCAAGATTGCCGCCTTGAAGATGTATCGCCCGAGATGACCAAATGGAAACGACTATTTAACGCACTGGTAAAGGCTCAGAACACCCACAAAGTTGGCAATCATTTGATTATGTTTGTCAATCGTGCACTTAACCCGGTGAGTTATGCCCGAGACAAGGAGAAATTTTCTTGGCGTAGAAATGAGCTAAATGTGGTTCTGTCGTTCTCTGGCTTCAGCGTAAGAGAAGATGGGAAAGTTATTCGTACACAAGCAGAAACTACTCTCAAGGGGGCGCGGGCTCGGGCAGGTGCACTTAGGGCAGCACTCGAAGATCGAGGTGCTCACTCGGAGATACTCAAATATTGTCGTGCCGAGCTTGTGGACGAAAATTACTTCCATGCCGTGCTTGAAGCAATAAAAGGAATAGCGGAGAGAATTAGGATTATTTCGGGGCTAACCACTGATGGGGCAGAACTTGTAAACACTGCATTTTCAGTAAAGGCTCCGGTTCTCGCTATTAACTCGCTCAAGACTGAAACTGAAATAAGTGAACAAAAGGGATTTAGCAATATTCTAGTGGGACTGTTCGGGGCTGTTAGAAATCCCACGGCTCATGTCCCAAAGGTAACGTGGCCAATGACAGAACAGGATGCACTGGATATTCTATCATTGGTTTCTTTTGTGCACAGAAAGCTAGATGGAATAGTCAAGATATAAACCACGTATCAGTGCTAAAGAAACCATTAACTCAGGACTCTGCTTCGGTTGGAATTGAACCTAGTGAGATAGTTGAACATACTTATATTTAGGGCTGTTCAAAAAAGCTCAGATGCAAGGCACGCGAGCCATCAGGAATGAGGAAGCGCATCCGGCATGCGTTGAAACAACTTATGGATACCGGCCTTCGCCGGTATGACAACTTTTACTATTCATACCTTTTTGATTTCAAAGGATAACGCGGCGGCAAGGAGGAGGCTCCGCAGGCGTATAGTACAATACGTTGAGGAAGCCGACGACGATGCCAACAAAGTTAGCTGAAGAAATCAAAATTGGTATCAGTCTTTAAAGATGGCCCCCGTTGAGGCGGAGGTGACTAGTTTCGCATATCTCGCCAGATAACCTGTCGTAATCCGCGGTTTGAAAGGCTTCAAAGCTTTTCTTCGTTTAGCCAGTTCCTGATTGCTGACTTTCAGGTTCAGCTTTTTGGCCGGAATATCAATCGCAATAATGTCGCCTTCTTTCACCAGCGCCATCGGGCCGCCTTCCGCCGCTTCGGGCGAAATATGGCCTATTGCCGCGCCCTGTGTACCGCCACTGAAACGTCCATCCGTCAAAAGTGCAACTGTTTTATCCAAGCCCATACCGACGATTGCTGAAGTGGGAGAGAGCATTTCTCTCATGCCCGGACCTCCTTTAGGACCCTCAAAACGGATAACCACAATGTCGCCACCTTTAATTTTTCCGCCCAGAATAGCCGCAATGGCGTCATCCTCGCAATCAAACACGCGGGCACGGCCTTCGTTTTTCTGCATGGCCGGCGCAACCGCAGATTGTTTAACCACCGCTCCATCAGGCGCGAGGTTGCCGCGCAAAATCGCGATGCCGCCCTGCTGTGAATAGGCATTTTTCAAAGTTCTGATAACATCCGTATTCAAAACACGGGCTTCTTTTAAATTGGCGCCGACGGTTTTGCCTGTAACAGTAATTGCCTTTCCATCAATGACACCCAGCGAACTGATTACTTTCATCACGGCCTGAATGCCGCCTGCCATATCGAAATCTTCAATATGATGATGTCCGGCAGGACTCAGCTTGCAGAGATTAGGGGTTTTCTCGCTTATTTTATTAAATAGATCTAAATCAAGTTTTATCCCCGCTTCGTGGGCAATGGCGGGAATATGCAAAACAGTATTAGTGGAACAGCCCAGCGCCATATCCACGGCAATGGCGTTTTTAAAAGCGGCCAGTGTTGCGATATCACGCGGTCTGACGTTCTTTTTGAGTAGATCCATTATTTTCATACCGGCATGTTTGGCCAGCCGGTGACGCGCCGCCAGTACTGCGGGAATCGTTCCATGGCCGGGCAACCCCAGACCCATTGCTTCCGTGACACAGTTCATGGAATTGGCCGTGTACATCCCGGAGCACGAACCGCAGCCGGGACAGGCACAATCTTCCAGTTGCTTGAGCGCGGCGGCAGTCATCTTTTTGACTTTGACAGCACCCACGCCTTCAAAGACAGTGATGAGATCAACGGGCTTACCATTAAGTTTTCCTGCCAGCATCGGCCCCCCGCTGATAAAAATGGATGGGATGTTCAGACGCAACGCTGCCATAAGCATACCCGGAATAATTTTGTCGCAATTGGGAATG
The DNA here is from genome assembly GCA_002840505.1 of Deltaproteobacteria bacterium HGW-Deltaproteobacteria-2. Classification (NCBI taxonomy): domain Bacteria; class Deltaproteobacteria; species Deltaproteobacteria bacterium HGW-Deltaproteobacteria-2. Next base: position 86,093 of record PHBC01000003.1, read on the forward strand.
AAAACCAGAGCGTCAAAAGGATGAGCCTTGGCCATAATCTCGATGGAATCGGCAATCAGCTCGCGGCTGGCCAATGAATATTTCATGCCTTCATGTCCCATCGCGATGCCGTCGCAGACACCGATAACCGGAAATTCCACCGGAGTTCCTCCGGCCATCCGGACTCCCGCCTTAACATCCTGCGTGATTAAATCAAGATGGATGTGTCCGGGAATTATTTCATTGGCCGAATTGACCACGCCGATTATAGGCCGGGCAATTTCTTCATCTGTGTAGCCCATCGCCTTGAAAAGTGAACGATGCGGGGCACGCTCGAAACCTTTTTTCATGAGATCGCTTCTCATTGTTTTCTCTCCCTTTGATTTGAATAAATTAATAATAGGAATCTCCCCGCCCCTTGTGGGAGGGGATTATGGGGAGGGGTAAATTATTTTTCAAACAGCACGCGCAAGTCTTCACCCTCACCCTATCCCTCTCCCCTCATAACCTAAAGGTCACACGAGGGAGAGGGAATAAAATGGACTTTTTAAGGAGTCGTCTATTTTTTCTTGCGATTTTCCGGTCTCAATGCCCTCACAGCGGCTCCTGCCTGCCACATTTCCGAATCACGCATTTCTTTAAGTTCTGCTTCCAGTTTATCTTTGTAGTCCGGAGCGCTGTTGACTCTCAACACAATTTCTGTTTCTTTACCGGTGGCAACGGACTTATAGAGTTCTGTAAATACAGGCGCCACCGCTTTGCGGAATTTATGACGCCAGTCCAAAGCACCGCGTTGAGCCGTACCGGAACAATTGGCATACATCCAATCCATACCGTTTTCGCCGACCAGCCGAATAAGGCTTTGGGTCAGCTCTTCCACTGTTTCGTTGAAGGCTTCGCTGGGAGTGTGGCCATGCTTGCGCAATTCATTGTACTGCGCTTCCATCATCCCCGCCAGAGCGCCCATGAGCACACCGCGCTCTCCGGTCAAATCACTGTAAACCTCCGCCTGGAAAGTTGTCGGGAATAAAAATCCGGAGCCAATGGCAATGCCCAGTGCCAGAGTTCTCTCCAGTGCGCGCCCGGTGGCATCCTGATGAACGGCAAAGCTGGAATTTATTCCGCTGCCGTCAAGAAAATTCCGGCGCACGGAGGTTCCCGAACCTTTGGGCGCAACCATGATTACATCCACAAAATCGGGAGGTACAATACCGGTCTGTTTTTTATACACAATGGAGAAACCGTGGGAGAAGTAAAGAGCATCTCCCTTTTTCAGATTGGCTTTGACCTTAGGCCAGAGAATCTTCTGTGCTGCATCGGAAACTAAATACTGAATAATTGTGCCGCGCTGGACTGCTTCTTCAATAGGAAAAAGCGTTTTGCCGGGAACCCAACCGTCAGCGATTGCCTTTTTCCAGTATCGCTTATCTTCCTTTGCCTGACCGATAATTACATTAATGCCGTTATCTCTCATATTAAAAGCCTGCGCCGGACCTTGAACGCCATAACCCAGTACAGCAACAACTTCTTTTTTCAAAACTTTCTGTGCTTTCTTTAGAGAAAACTCTTTCGATGTAATGACATCTTCAATAACTCCGCCAAAATTAATTTTTGCCATGATAACCCCCTATTAATATATTGATAAATTTTTATTTTTTTTAGTTATGATTAATTTTCCAAATTTAAAGCAACAATTCCCGTTCTTGTCATATCGGCGATACCCAACGGCTCCAGGCGTGCCAGAGCAAACTCAATCTGTGACTGATCGCCGGTTATTTCCAAAATTATATATGTATCTGCGGAAGCTATTACTTTCCATTTATTCGTGTCAACTGCTTTCTTTATCTGTTCTTTTTTATCCGGCGTTAAATTCAGGCGGACCATAATAAGTTCGCGATGGATTGATTCCACATTAGTCAAATCATCGACCTGAATAACATCGACCAGCCTTTGTAATTGACCTTCAATTCGATTGACAGTTTCCTGAGTGCCTACGGTGGTCATAACTATTTTTGATATTTCGTATTGCATTGTCGTATTCACGCTCAGGCTTTCAATGTTATAGCCCTTGCCGCCCAGCGTTCCCGCAATCCTGGCCAGCACGTCCGGCTTGTTGTGAACAAGTATCGAAATTATATGCTCCTTTTTTTCCATCTTTTCCCTCACCATCGTTATTTATTTTAAAACCTCTCAAAACGACTTTGTTACAATGTAATTATACGTTTTTTTGTCCCCCGCTGGCGGGGGTTTAATGGGGTGGATGTATTGAAACACATTATCCACCTCCGTCCCGATTCCTCATCGGGACACCTCTCGGAAATCCTCCCGGCTTCGCGCCAGCGGAGGACATTCATGGACTTTTCACAAAGTCGTTAGTTGATCATTTCTCTGCTACCCAACGACATATTACTTATCGAATCACCCGGATGAACCATGGGATAAACGCATTCTTCCCGCGACACCCGGAAATCCATTAATACCGGCCTGTCAAGAGCAAGGCCTTCTTTCAAAACACTTTCCACTTCTTCCGGTTTTGTCGCGCGCATCCCGACAACACCGAAGGCCTCCGCCAACTTCACAAAGTCCGGTGCGTAAGCCATATCCGTGTGCGAATAGCGTTTTTCGTAAAACAATTCCTGCCATTGACGAGGCATGCCTAAAAATTCATTGTTTAACAAAACTATTTTCACATTGATTTTATATTGCGCGGCGGTGGCCAGTTCCTGAATATTCATCTGAATACTGCCGTCACCGGCAATATCCACAACCTGTTTATCCGGGAAAGCGCACTTGACGCCAATCGCCGCGGGCAGACCAAAACCCATCGTTCCCAGCCCGCCCGAAGAAACAAACGTATTGGGCTTATCAAATGGGAAAAACTGCGCCGTCCACATCTGATGCTGACCGACTTCCGTTGTGATAATCGCATCGCCTTTGGTCAGCTTATGCAGAGTCTCAATCACAAACTGCGGCTTGATTACTTTGCCGTTCTGGCAATAAGTCAATGGAACTTTTTCCTTCCACTCGGCAATCTCAGCCAGCCATTCCTGCCGTTGTGATTTTTCACATGTGTAATTATGTTCATCCAGAAATTTAATTAAATCTTTCAATACGGCCTTTGTATCGCCGATTATCGGCAAATCAACGGCAACATTTTTATTAATTGATGAGGGGTCAATATCGATATGAACGATTTTGGCGTTGGCGGCAAATGTATCAATAGTACCGGTAACTCTGTCGTCAAATCTCACGCCCACTGCTATAAGCAAATCGCAGTGGCTGATAGCCATGTTAGCGTAGTAAGTACCGTGCATACCCAACATTCCCAGCCATAAAGGATCGCTCCCCGGAAAAGAACCAAGCCCCATCAAAGTGCCGGTAACAGGAATCTGATATTTTCTGGCCATTTTAGTCAACAGTTCAGAGGCCCTCCCCAGAATGACGCCGCCACCGGTCATAATCAGAGGTTTTTTAGCGACGGTGAGCATTTCCAGCAAATTGGTCATCTTCTTGAAGGCCGGTTTATATACCGGTTCATGATTTCTAATTTTTATACTGGCAGGATCATATTCCGCTTCCGCCGCCATTACATTTTTAGGTAAATCAACAAGCACCGGACCCGGCCTTCCCGAACGGGCAATATGAAAAGCTTCTTTAATTGTCGGAGCGAGATCTTCGATATTGCGCACCAGAAAATTATGTTTAGTGCAGGGGCGGGTTATGCCCGTGATATCGCATTCCTGAAAAGCATCATTGCCGATCAGCCCCGTGGGAACCTGACCGGTAAAAACAACCAGGGGGATGGAATCCATATTCGCCGTGGCAATTCCAGTCACGGTATTGGTTGCTCCGGGACCGGACGTAACCAGACAAACGCCCACTTTTCCGGTTGACCGGGCATAGCCGTCAGCGGCATGCACAGCACCCTGCTCATGACGGACCAAAATATGCTTCATATTACTTTTGTAAAGCTGATCATAGATATCCAGAACTGCACCGCCAGGATATCCGAAGATAATATCGACCTTTTCTTCTTCGAGAGCCTTCAGCAATATTTGTGTTCCCTTCAGTTTCATTCTATGTCTCCCTGATTTTATAATTCATATTTTACACAATCATTAATTTGTCATTTCGACCGTAGGGAGAAATCTATGTTTCGAACATAGAATGGAATCATAAGATTTCTCGTCGCTCTGCTCCTCGAAATGACACAAAAAGCTATTTTTCAAAGGTCTAAATTTATAAACTAAAAAAGCCGCCAGTCTCCTTGAGAAAAAGCGGCCTTGCTCCTAAAACAACAAAGCCGCGGGCTTCAGGGGCCTGCGGCTTGTATCTTTTTTTTTATTTCTTAAAGATACAGAGCGGCAGACCCCGTAAGTACGACTACTACGAGTACCAATACTATAGTCAGTATTGGAATAATGCCGTTTGCTAAATCTTTAAGAAACATAATATTTCATTCCACTTAATTGATTTGTACTTTCAATAACGAAAAACAAAAAGTTTGTCAACAATATTTTTCATGACATTAGATAATTATTTAATCTGCAGAAAAATATAGGTCATGTGTTATCTAGAACCAAACAGTATTTTATTTCTCCTTTTTCACTATTAATGCATCTTAGATTTTCTTCAAAATAAATAAGTTTCGGCAATAACACAACCGCTGATCGTCAGCATATTTCCTTCTATGGCTGTGGAAAGAAGATCGATTTTTTTTACAAGCATTTGTAAAGGTTAAATTTTTGACACCACTTCCCCATATTTATTTCTTGATTTCAACAAATAAATTTCGCATAGTAACTTACAAATAGATAGTTAAAAGATTAAATTTCCAGAAAGGTGCAAGACCCCCGTGTAAGGATTTGTTCAACTAAGTTTTTACGCCAGCGTCGCGTCGTAAAAAACTCTTAATCTTTAGGTGCAAATATGCAGGAACCATTTAGAATGTCAGATATTGAAGCGAAGCAGAAAGTCGAAATAGAGTTTTGGCGCGACTCGAAGCATGAGTCTCCAGAAACTGATTCTATGTACAACATCGTGAACAAAGTCTCAGATGCCGGAGTGTTTTTAGACTGCCTTAATCGGCATCGAGCAAAGCTTACAAGTGATGGAAGAGTCTTGGAAATCGGGGGTGGGCAAGGATGGGCATCGTGTGTATACAAAAAGTTATTTCCCGATGCACATGTAACAGCAACGGATATCAGTGAATTTGCTGTTATGTCCTTGTCTAAGTGGGAGCGCTTGTTTGAGGTGAGAATCAACAATTCATATGCCTGTACAAGCTATGAAATTCATGAAAGTGACGCCTCGTTAGATCAGATATTTTGTTTTGCGGCAGCCCATCATTTCTTAGCCCACAAAAGAACTCTTCGTGAAATCAGTAGAGTATTGAAACCGGGAGGAAAGGCTATTTATTTTCATGAGCCAACTACACCAAAATACCTTTATCCTCTTGCGTACCGGCGGGTTAATAAAAAAAGACCACAAGTTCCCGAAGACGTACTAATAACTTCAGAACTTCGCAAACTAGCTTGTGCAATTGAGCTTGATTTGCATGTAGATTATTATCCGCAACTCATAAAAAGGAGACCATTCGAGATGGTTTATTATTTCGTCTTGAGTCGTGTCCCGTTTCTTCAACGTATATTACCGTGCTCAGCAAATTTCATATTTATAAAGAAAAGCTCCTGACAGGCAACACCCTAAACGATAATATGGTAATAGAGCCAAAACAATACAAGCAGCTGGAGTTCAAAACTTCAACCGTCTCTTTACTTTGTTAGGTCAAATAATTATTCTTCTATGGAGCAACAAACTTAATCGATGGATACCGATAGAAGAAATCTCCGATCAAGCTCAAACTAAAAGCACCGCCACCACCATTATTATGAACTATTTGCAGTGTGTTAATACCTTGTATTAAGTTCCAAGTTATATTATATGTCTTAGTCCCAGCTGTTTGTACATATCCAATCTGAGTCCCATTGAGGAAAAAATAGGCGTTATCATCACAATAATAAACTTTCTGGGTAACTGTAATTGCAGAAGGTGCATATATCTTCATTTCATAAAGATGCGAATAACTTGCATAAGAATTATTGAAATTTATTTCGCCATTACTTGTCAAAATACTTTGCTTAGATTTCGTAAAAGTTGATGGATTTGTACGAGAACCAGATGTTTCATCAATCCAAAGAGTCCAACGTGGAAATTGACCCGATACTGTTCCATTAACATCCAAAGTTGAATATGGTGTCGTTGTACCAATACCAACTTTGCCGTTTACAATCAAATCACCGTCTGCAGCGTAAGAAGGCATAGTATTAATAGAAAGAACCATGCTAAATATAAACAACATTGATAATATTTTAAGCCCTTTGACAATTTTCATTTTCATTTCACTCCTTTCGAGTTTTTTTCTATAAGTTTTTATTCCGCATCCTGAACTACCCTTAGATTTTATTCATTTTATGTTGAGTCAGCTCCTAGTAATATTCAATATGAAGTTTAGCTGCTTTGACTGTGGAAGTATCATAAGAGTATGCGTCACGGGCTCCCGTGCCCCTGCCTTCATGGTCATCCCAGAATAACGCAAGTGAATTACCTGCCGCCCAATTAACTTGATTTACAATTTCTTGAATTATTGTTTTTATCTCTGGTGAGTTATATTGTTGATCTAACGTCCATGATCCAATATCGTCCCAAGATACTTGGGCAATTGTTCGATTATTATTATTTGCACCGCTAGCATCAGTACCGCGCCGGGATTGATAATCTTCTATAGTCGAAAATGTAGCGGCATTTGGTGTTAAGTTACCGATAATTCTTGTTTTAACACCAGTAGAGGAAGATGCTGTTCTGCAAGTAAGCTGAAAATAAGCGGCCGATATTGTAGCACCTTGGGGAATAGTTACATTTTGAAACCTTAGACCACCACCTCTTTTAAAAAGAGAAGTGCTGGTGTAACCGGCTAATAATTTATCACCCGTAAGGTTCCGCACCCATACAGAATCTGACCAATTAACTTGTATATCATCGCTACTAGCGGCAACCTGCAAATCAAGCACAAGCGATTGGGGTGTTTGTAATATAAAATTCTTAATTGTCAGAGTGCCGCCACCGGCATACGTCTGAATCGTACCTTTCAGGTTTGTATTGCCTGTTATGCTTGTATGCTCTTGATTATAACCACCTTCCAGATTGACTGAAATATCTCTATTCACACTCAAATTTTCAGTAAAAGTTTTAGCTGTCACTTTTATAGTGTCGCCACTGTTTGCAGCATTATACGCGGCTTGCAGTGTTGGATAATAAATACTGCCAATAATTATGTCACTTGCCTGGATAAAACTCGCGCTAATTGTATGATTAGCAGTTACGTTATTGAACGTATGACTAGTAACCTTGCCCACTGAAACACCATCTACCAAAACATCTGCTACCGCATAGCCATTTGCAGGTATTATATTAAAGGTCTTGTCAGTTCCAAAAGCAACATTAGTTGCTCCAGCAGGAGTAATACTGCCATTAACACCCGCCGTGGCCGTGATTATGTAATAAGCATCATAAGTACCTTTTTGCAGGCGGTTGCCGACTTCGTCATATTGATATATTATGAATTTTTGAGCAACAGTGTCTTCTATACGTGTAAGCCGATTCAGATCATCATAGGTATATTTCAGATTTCCGGCAACTGGCGTGTAATTGCCACTAGCGATAGTAAAACTGGCGCTGATTGTATGATTGGCAGTTACGTTGCTGAAAGTGTAACTTGTAACCGCACCTACTGAAGAACCGTCAACGAGAACATCTGATACTGTGTAACCACCACTAGCTGGTGTTATGGTAAAGG
>PHBC01000003.1:94017-95262 GCA_002840505.1 Deltaproteobacteria bacterium HGW-Deltaproteobacteria-2
ATGGTGTAATACTGCCATTACCTCCGGCAGTCACCGCTACCGTGTAACCGAGGACAAAACTTGCACTGATGGTATGATTAGCGGTTACGTTACTGAATGTATAGCTCGTAACTGCACCGACTGAAGAACCATCAACAAGTACGTCTGATACAACATATCCGCTGTTGGGTGTTATGGTAAATGTCTGACTGGTACCGGAATTTACTGTGACTGTGCCCGAAGGGCTAATACTACCGTTGCTTCCGGCGGATGCTGTTATCGTGTAATTTGTAGCCCCACCAGGCGTCAAATATTTCACTATCACGATACCTGATCCACCTGCACTGCCAGGTGTATCACTATATCGCCAGCCACCGCCGCCGCCGCCGCCTGTGTTAGCTACACCACTTGCGGCAGCACTTCCGCCTTCAAGAGCACCCTTTCCATAACCACCGCCACCATTGGCATCTGCTGAACCACCATATTTATTACCATAACCGCCACCACCGCCAGCGAACCATCCAGCGGGACTACCACCCACGCTCGCAAACTGTGAGTATTGAACTCCAATTCCACCAATTCCACCTGTATAACTTACACTTTCATGTCCAGCTTCACCAGCCCCACCGCCGCCACCTGAACAATAGTAACCGCCGTGAACATAATATCCGCTAGCATATGCACCATTATAACCTTGCCTTGGAGGGCCTGTTGTTCCGCTTCCTCCTGCATATGCGCCATCACTGTTACCGCCACCACCGCCTGATCCTCCACTTTGTGCGTTATTTGTATTCCAATGACCACCGCCACCGCCGCCCGCAGCGGTCATCGTGTCAAAAACAGAATTACCGCCATTGCCCCCGCTGCTTGTATCAGTCGTACCGGGACTTCCACCAGCACCTATAGTCACGGTATAAGATTGTGCTGCTAAAGCATGAGAAGCTTCATATAGTACCCCGCCACCACCGCCGCCACCGCCGCAACGATTGGCACCGGCACCACCGCCGGCGATAACTAAAACCTCCGCTGTTACAGCTGATGTACAGGCAAGTGTGCCACTTGAGGTGAAAGTACGCACTGTGTAATTACCGTCAATCATTGCTGTGCCGCCACTGCAAGGATCAGAAGAAGTGACAAAACTTGCACTGATGGTATGATTGGCAGTTACATTACTGAATGTATAGCTCGTAACCGCACCTACTGAAGAACCGTCAACGAGAACATCTGATACTGTGTAACCACCACTAGCTGGTGTTATGGTAAAGG
>PHBC01000003.1:95411-199739 GCA_002840505.1 Deltaproteobacteria bacterium HGW-Deltaproteobacteria-2
ATGGTGTAATACTGCCATTACCTCCGGCAGTCACCGCTACCGTGTAACCGAGGACAAAACTTGCACTGATGGTATGATTGGCAGTTACATTACTGAATGTATAACTTGTAACCGCACCTACTGAAGAACCATCAACAAGTACGTCTGACACAACATATCCGCTGTTGGGTGTTATGGTAAATGCCTGATTGGCACCGGAATTAACTGTGACATCACCTGAAGGGCTAATGCTGCCGTTGCTGCCCGCAGATGCTGTTATCGTGTAGGTAGAACTTCCAGAAGTCAAATATCTAAATATTGCAATACCGGACCCGCCAGCACCACCAGCATTATACGCAGTTGTACCTCCATCACCGCCACCGCCACCGCCACCGCCAGTGCCATTTACTCCTGCAGTAGCAGGAACTGCCGTATTGTAGCCGGCCCCGTTTCCACCGCCACCTTGTCCACCGCTATTAGTCTGGCTGGTAGAAAGCTGGCCGCCACCGCCACCGCCACCATAATATTTAGCGGTGCCGGTTATGCTGTTTGATAGGCCATCGCCACCTTTACCGCCGGCGGCGGATGTTCCATCAATCCCTACCGTACCAGCGCCACCGCCGCCGCCTGCACCATAAGAGGGACTGGAATTGCTTGAGCCGCCACCTGCATGCCCTTGACTGCCGGTAGGCCCTTGAGCACCTCCGGATGCGCTTCCTGAAACCCCACCATAGCATCCACCACCGGCAGAGACTCCATCACCGCCATTTAAAGCAGAATATGCACCACCGGCAGTACCACCTCGTCCTCTGCCGCCGCCATTGACAACAAAAATACTACTACCGGCAATCCCTAATGTTGTATCACCACCAGCAGTCGCATTATCATTCTGATCTGTGCCACCGGAACCACCCACACCAATAACCACATTATACGTATTGGCAGGTATCGAACCTGAAGATACAACGATGCCACCGGCGCCACCACCGGAGCCACGATTTGAACCTCCGCCACCGCCTCCGCCAACCATAATAAAATCAACAAAAACATCGGCGGTACACACAATCGCACAGTTCGATGTGCATGTGCGTACTGTATAGTTGCCGTCAATTGTTGCGTTGCCGCCTGTACAGGGATCGGTAGCAAAAGAAGGAATGACATTAATAAAAAGAATTGCGCTGATTATGATTAAAAATAGAATTAGTGAATTTCTAAGTCCTTTGATAATTTTCATTTTCCTTCCATTCCTTTCGGGTTTTGTTTTTTTCTTGACCCTTGCTACTTCGCTACATGTCCCTATTTTTTATTGGGCGTTGTCCCTAATTTCGTTCACACTTTGAACTTTGTACGCAGTGTACGCATTAATATCTTAATAGAACTTTCATGATTTTTTTACTGTACCTTATATTTTATTATTCTAAATTTTTGAGAATTTCCCCAAAGGCCCATATAAAGGGACTCATCTTTTTTATACATTGTTAAATGACGGTAATTTTCATTAGAATCAATTAATGTATTCATTGACCATTGTTTTTTTTTGCTGTCATAGAAGTAAATAATTATTTTGGCTGTCAGATGTTCTCTTACCCTTATAGCCAGAATGACATCATCGGATTCAGCCCAGGCATCAGAACCGCGACGTGCGAAGCCATCAAATTTAAATTTATCAAAATCAAAAACAAAAATATTATCCATAGCAGGCGGCATGGGCAGAACAACTCTATTGCCATTATTTATATCAACGATCTCCATTTTATCGGAAGCTTTTATCAGCTTGTTATTATTAAAATAATAATTGCTGTCTTTATCTTCCAATTCATAAGCGGTAATTTTATAATTGCCCGCTGTCAAATCTCTTTTTTTCATGGAATCAAACAGAGGAATATCTTTATTGAGTGGAAATGCCTTTCTGAGGCCGGAACTGTCAGTTACTCTGGCATAGGAAAATGATCGTCTTTTGCTTTCTTTATTAATAAGATCGGGAACAATTTCCACATATTCGCTGAAACCTTTTGCAGAACCGTAACCCAAAAGAATCATATTCAGAAAAGTTTTTGATACAATATTGCGTGTCTCATATTTGTAAATGGTATAAAAAATTAAAGACCCGTCATCATAACACAAGGGCACAGGTTCATAATGAATATATTCTCTGCTGAATACTTTATATTTATGTTCATACTCTCGTAATTTCCTGCCAGCCAAATCATAAAAAGAAATATGCCAGATATTGTTTTTTCTATCCTGTATTGTGGAGCATATTTCATTATTGTAAGCGGCGCCAAGATAGTAGGCTTTGCCGGGTATATCAACTATTGTCCACTCTTCAGAACCTTTTTTCTTTATCAACAAACGGCTGTCGTAGCCAACGTCTATTATTCCTGTTGATTTCCATACTATAGCGTAAAGGCTGTCGTCCTTTATAAAGATATCATAGCCGTTCATGATTTCCAGATTTTCCGCACTGTCAAAATCAAAATTATAAACGGCAGACACTGTATTACTCAAATCACCGCTTATGACGACACTGCAAAACATAAGCATCATAAATTCCAGTATTAAGATAATCTTAATTTTTCTTTTATCCATATTATTTATTTTTGAAAGACCAATTTACAGGACCAGGCCCACCATTTGAATTCATTACATTTGTATAAAATTCTGAAATCCTTCTAGCCTCGGGAACAGCTGTCGTAATAGCATCTGTGTCTGTTCCACTGAACCAATCCTGGAACTTGTGCCCTAAAGTAAACACGCTATAGCCATTATCAAAATGAACATAGGAATCTTGCAAATCATGCATACCTCTTTCAAATGCATCTAGGTCGCGGTTCATAATTGCATAGTTAACTTCTTGCATAGCATCTGCCCTGCTTTGGAAATGGAGCCATAAACTCAATGGTAAGTATGGTGCGGTCAGGCCATGATCTTGTTTATCAAAATCATATCCCGGAAAATAAAATTTTTTATTATGATCTTCATATAGCCCGCTCGGATCAATCCCTGTAACCGGATTATTGCCGACATACGCCATGAGGTTAGTATCGCCACCACCGAAGCCGACGGGGTCTTCGGAAATGAATCTGCCGACGGTTGGATCGTAGTATCTGGCCTTCATGTAGTAGAAGCCGTTGGGTTCGGTCATAACACCGAATTGGCCGACATACTTAAACGGCTGATATATTGCTTCCTGCTCACTGGCTATATTGCCGAAGGCATCATAAGAATATTTGTTGACAATATCTTTTGATGAGTCGGTCATCGCAATTGTACTGCCGACTCCATTGAAATGGTAGCAATAAGTCTGATCGGCAGGTGTTACCATCGCGAGCAATCCCTTGCCGTAAATGTAGTATCTGGTAATTACGTTACTATCATTTGCTTCCGCCAGCAGCCTGCCTGCGGCATCGTAAATGTATCTGGTTTCCACACTTGACCGGACAGCTTTGAGCCGTTTGCCGCTGCCATCATAAAAGAATTCCGTATCTGTTCCGATTTTTTTGAGCCGGTGTTCATAATCGAATGTATAGGAAACAGCAGTGCCGATATCGCTCGATGACAGTTGACCTTCAAGATCATAAGTAAAATTAGTTTGCCCGACGACTACGGACTCAAGCCGGTTTTTCTTATCATTGTAGCCATAGGTTACATTTCCTTCACCTATTGCCGGCGCGTAAGGTTCGCTCTGTTCAATTTGTTTGCGGTTGCCGTTGCCGTCCAGTTCGGTAAATTGATAGGTGGCAATAACATTGCCACCATCGGCTTTCAGATTGTTTATTGCCGTCAGACGATTAGCGTTGTCGTAATTATATGTTGTTATCGTGCTGTTGAAATTGGTTAATTTTTTAAGACGACCGGCGAGATCGAATTCGTTATAGGTGGCTGTTATATCATTGAGCCATGTGATTTTAACAGTTTCCAATCGGTTTAATTTATCATAGGTGTAGGTAACCTTTTTGACAGTGCTGTCATTGCTGGGATAAGTAAGCTCCGTGAGATTACCGGCAGCGTCATAGTCATAGGAAATCACAAAACCATTGGAATCTTTCATCTGCCTGAGACGGCCGGCAGCGTCGTAAAGATAAGGAGAAGAAGGATAAGGACAGGTTGACAATGGTGTACAGATTGCGTCATCCATGCCAATCACCTGATCCAGATTGTTGTAATGAAACTTGACTTGCGTGGCATTGGGATCGGAATAGGTAATGGTATCTATCTTATCAGTTGGGGTATAAGCGTAAGTAATTGTCTGGCCTTTGCGGTCGGTATTTGTATGCAGCAAGCCATCGTCATAATATGTAAAGTTTGTTGTTTTGCCCAGCAGATCCCTTTTGTATTGCAGCAGTCCGCGTTTGTCATACTCAAAATGAGTAGCTGTCGTTGGATTATTTAACTGATCGTAAAAGTCAGTCATTCTGCCGATGATGTCATAAGTATATTTTATTGCGGGATGATCGATTGTTTGTCCCGTGGTATGCCCCGTGGTTTGGGCTGTGAACGGATTGCCATAAGCGTCATAGGTCAATGTCGTTATTGTACCACGTGGGTCTTTTAGAGTTTTTTTAAAACCTTTGGGAAACTCACTTGTTGAATAATAAGTGCTATACGCTTTATTATTCAAGGCATCTGTTACGTCCGAAACGAAATAAGGATGATCGGGGTCATAATTATAATGCGGTCCATAATCATAATCATCTTTCATATCGGTCAGCCGGAACGGGAACGTGGCCTCATAGATATTTCGGACTGATTGAGTAAGGGCATTGGTAACTTTAGTAAGATTATTATTTTCGTATTCATAGTTTGTAACGATAGGATTTACCGTTGTTGATCTTGGATCGGTGACACTAACAACATGGTCCTGACCATCGTATGTTTTGGTTACTTTATTACCCAAAGCGTCCTCCTGCGCATATAATCTGCCTTTCTTATCATAATAATAGGTAGTTGCGTGACCGTCAGGATCAACTTCCTGATTTCGATAACCGGAGAAGTATAAGTCATAAATGGCCTGGCCGCTCTGGCGTGGCGCTGTTTGTTTTTTCACCCGGCCAAGAGTATCATATTCATTAGTAATGGTTGTTATATTCTGTGAGCTTGTCACAGGCTTTGTCAGCGTTGTTATAAGATGATTTGCTGGGGTCGCGTAGCCGTAACTCCAGTTTTTTCCTTCAACATCTGTATAACCTGTCAAATTATAAGGATAGTTAGTATCGTAAGAATACAAGACTGTTCTCATTGGCGTGGTGGAACCGGTTGCATAATCGGAAACGGAAGTTATTTTATCGCCTGTATAGTTAAGTTGAATGTAACGGCCAAAGGCATCGGTTACTTTATCAAGCTTTTTATCAGCGTCCTTGTATGTAAAGTTTGCGGTGTTTCCATCAGCATCAACGATCTGGCTAATCTTGCCAAAGCTTATATTGTCTGCGTTCTTTGCAAGGGCATTAAAATTCATTTTCTTGCCGGAACGCTCTTGCAGGCTGAAAATATCACCGTCTTTGATCGTAATATCACCATTATTTTTTATCAATTGTGTGGTGATGCCCGGAGGGGGAACATATGTTCCATCAGCCAGTTTAATATATTCCGTAATCTTGTTGCCCATATTAATCACTATGGAATTGTCTATCAATTGATCAATACCCCAGTTGGCGACCAAAGCTCCAACCATCCAGTTTCCTACGGTATCTGTTGCCTTCATCAAATCCAAACAAGCATAAATAGCCACCAGCATGCCCACAGTATCTAGGGGTTGACGGCTTCCCAATACCGGCTCGGCATGGCTTACAGGGCTGAGATAGATATTATTATTATGATCAAAACCATAACCTAATGTTTGCTTTGATAGATTTTTATTGCTGTTATAAGAACGTGAAAATGCCAACCCCAAAGGAATGTCACCCCCCAGAGCAAGATCTGTGTTCTCATAAACAAACGAACCACCGGCCATATCGACAGGGTCTCCAGCATACGCTAACGCAAGATTTGTCAATAGTTCAGACATGCCCGCAGATGAAAAAGTTAGAACAGTAATTTTCCCTGATGCATGGGTGGTAATTATACATGGTACATCGGCATTCCTAGCTATCCATGCGCCATAATAGAAGAAATCTTCATTTTCATTTGCAATGACCATCCCAATGCCAGATGAGCTGTCATCGTATTTAGTTTTATGGATATACCCTTTAAACCTTAAGGGGTAATCGTTGCCACTGCTATCTTTCCAGCCAATTGATCCATTATCAGGAAGAATGTAATTGTGTGTATAATCTGTATCATCCCAAATCACTCCTCCAAGTCTGGCAACGCAATTCTCACAAGGACAGGCAGGCGCACTACTGCAACCCGGTGGTGTATTTGAAGAAGTACAGGTATAAAGACACCCTCCGTATACGGGATTATTTTTATAGTTGCTAAATAACGCCTTAAAATTCGTCCAACCATATCTATTATATGTATCGTAATTAGCCATAATTACTTTCCGGCCATCAGTATTAGCTTTCTGCAATAGCTTTATGGTCGATACAGCCGGTACTTGGGCACCGCCGGTTAGTTGCTGTAAAATTCCATGTTCCAATCCGCTTAACATGAGCGCACGAGCCTTATTTAAATATTCAAATCCATTATTATCATTCACATTTATAGGGCTAGTTATATAAAGAGAGGCTTTGACGTCTATGTAGTAACTTAAATCCTGCGCCATAACGCCAACATTATGATGTTCAATAAGGTGTCTTTCGGAAATACCAGCTATTATCCTATCGATCATAGCATTTTGCTTCAACCAGTTTTGCCCAATGATATTTAGCGTTTCACCTAACACTGATTCCGACGCATTAATTACCTCTGGTTGCGCACCACTAAGCTCCAATTGTGCACGATTAAATTCCAATTGCTTTTGGCGTTTCTGGAGAAGCATATCGGAAATACCATTGCCGAAATGATAAACTATGGCATAAGTACCACCAATCTTTAAATTATAATCTGCACTCTGCGAATTGGCAGGCGCTGGGTAAGGATGATTTATTTTAACGGTCATATATACGGGATCTGTTACATTACTGCCTGTACATTTCGTACAGTCCGGAGGACTGCCGCCATCAAGAAGCAACTTTGGTGCGTTTTCGTTAAAACTGACTATCAATCTTTTTCCATTGAGATCAGCGGTATCAAAAGATTTATAAATTTCCGATGATGAATCTAGAGGACAACTAGAACTTCGGCAAACAGCGACCTGTAATGTTGACTTTATACTAAGAATATCACTTTGGGACATATCAGGGTCTGGCACTGGTGAATACGGAAGCGTTGTTGGTAATTCAGTCAATGTTTCTGGGATAATTGTACGTCCGCCAATGATATCTTTAATATCACTGTTCTGGTGATTAGCTCTAATGAAATTGGCCAGATTTGTTGTGTAATAATTAAGTTTTCCCCTAAGACTTGTTTCATTTAAATTTTGCGTGTAGTTGTAATAATTATCCACGGTGCCGCCCGCTGTACTAAGCAGATCATCCTGATAATTCATTGCGGAACGCAGATCTATATGGGTTTTGTTATCATATTCTTTAAACGCCGGATCAAATAAATATGTACCATTTAATTTCACCCATACGCGATCTAACGTGATTGTAGTATCAGTTCCTACTATTGGATCACGAGGAATAAAACCAGCTCTAATTGCAGTATCAATGGTGCCGATGGTGTAGTATCCTAATACATCAACACCTAACCAACTAGCAAGTTTATCCAGAGGAATTGTCATTTGCCCATAAACATATTCGGCTGTATAGATGGTGCCGTTGGCATCTTTACCACTACTGGCATGAAGCAAGGCAATCATCAATGATGCCTGATCAAAATCGTTGCCACTGCCGTCCAAGTAGGTAAGTTGTGCTCCTTTGAGCGAACCATAATAAGGAACGTAGTCTATTTTGTTATGTACGTAATCGTATATCAGCTTCGGATCATAACGAAGAGCGCGGGCCAGTTCTTTTATTTCATCTGTTTCGTAATCAGCCCCCGCACCTGCCAATGACGCTTTTATTTCTCCGGCGGCAAGCATTTTTTCTTTTCTGGCTTTCAAATTTTCTTTTGCTTCCTTGGACGTAATACCCTTACCTATTCCATGAATCCAACCAGGGCCATAACCGCCACCTGATGTGCTTGTTTTTGAACTGTCCTTGTTATCTTTTGACGCATTATCATTTGCGGATGAAGAAAGAGCAAAATCTTTTATCAAAGTCGTGCTGGCTGTAATTATTAAATTTTCACTAAGGGTGGAATAACCGGATTTTTGAATAGTTGCAACATAGCTCCCGGCAGGCAATGAAGAAAAAACATAAATGCCCGCCGCACTGGAAGTTGCTTTGTAATTACCTATTTTGATTTCGGCGCTACTGACGGCGTTGCCTGATTCATCTTTAACACTGCCGGTTAAGATAGATAACTGAGCCGTGCTTTTTCCATTCTGGCCGGTTGTATTGGGGTTGTTGGGATCACGCGGGATGCTATTGAGCGTGGGAAATCCTGTAGGTATAACGTTTTCGTAAGCAATGGTATAAAAACCGAATAGTGTGTCACCGGCAATTTCGCCATAAGCAATTTTACCATAACCCGCTTCGCCCCAATCTTCACCCCAACTGTCTTTAATAATAAAACACTGTTCGACATCATCGTATCCAACAATAAGCACCGCGTGATAGCCTTCAAAACTGCCCCATGATTTTTCATAAACACCTGTGCTGTAATAATAAAAATCCGTATAGACAGACATTAAAGCAACCACAGGCCCATAGTTATAAAGGGCATATTTAATCGCTTCAATAGAGGGATTAACTTTGTACCAGCCGGATATTTTATAAGGATTGGTTAGCCAGTCGGAACAACTAACAGAGCACATTCCATCAGTTGCCGTATAGGGATTGCAGGATTCCAGAGGCAGGCCTATGTCCCGTAAGAAATTGGCCGCCGCGTCTATATAACCGCCGCTGCAACTTCCGGCACCGCTGCAGGAATTAAGGGTTTGTTCGGAAAGATCGAGAAATACACCGGGAGTGTTGCTGGAAATCAATTTGTTTGATTCGAGAGCGGCTGTCACAGCGAAAGCCCAGCAATCACTGCATGCGCCCTGCTCTTTTACCGGCGTCACGTAGCTGTTTCCATTATAATTGCGCCAGTCAAGGTGACCAGGAACCGCCGCGGAAGTAGTTGTCAGAATTTTCTCTTGAGTTGTTAGAACAGGTACGTGAGAACCAAGATGTTTCTTTCTTTCAGCACTTGGGGCCTGTGATATTTTTGTATCTCTCGCAGTCCAGCGAGCTTTTTTGTGCCCTATTGCTTTTTTTATCTCATCGCGTTCTTTGGAATCAGCAAAAGAGTTGGGAACAAAAAATGCGCCGCTTAAAAAAGTAATCAGAACAAATACTGAAATCACGGGTATGACACCCCAAGTAAGATTCGGGGTGTCATACCCTCCGCTATGCGGGATTGTTCGACTTACAAATTTCAATGCACTTCGTTTTTGAAATTTTAGTCTCGCAACAAAAGATTTGATTCTCATTTTCACGCTCCTGCTTTTTATTTCTTAAATCAAATTAACAAATTGCGTTCATACTCCTGAATATGATTTATGTTTTTATTATCCCTGTTTTAAGCACAGTAATACCCACCCCTTGCAAAAGAACACTTTTCCTCTTGCTGCTACGATGAATCTAACTACTCTTTTTGGGAATTTGATGCCTGGTACTAAAAATACTCGCTCAATATTTTGAGCAATAATTTTTTTTCGTCCTGTCTTAGTGTATCAATTTGTGCTGCTTGAAACGTGAAAGTGGTTCAACTATAAATTTAATTGTGAATACAATTATAGAAAAATAAAAAAACTGTCAATAATAAAACTAAACATGAAACATAATTCCATTTCAAGATGAAATAACATTGTCATTTCATCTTGCTTATGCTAAGCAAATTTTTTATTGAACATAAATACAATAATAAATACAACATCTAAGTAATTTTATGCTTCTTATTCCGGACAAAACTATGCATGAAACACAAATCGTATTTTAATGAAACACGACTCAATTAATATTTAGGAGATGAAACAATGGAAGAAGATAAGACAGATTTAAACATAACAATGAACTCATTATGGAACACTTTTCCTTCTGTAGCCAGTTTTGTTGACTTTAAAGAAACGGATCGTGAAGTTTCCGCACGGGCGATTTCCCGGATTATTAAATTTGCACACAAAAACGGCATCATTGAAAAAGAAACTGAAAAAGCATTCATTGAATTTCTTGCCAGTAACAACAAGCCTGACATAGATAAACCGCTGCCTGAAGAATTGACTTTTTCCGATGTTATTGACGTCCTCTGTGGTAATTATTCTGTAAACTCGCTCATCACCCAGTTAGAAAAAATAACAAAAGAATTATCGTTGCCGATAATCAAAGCTTCAATGATTACAAGATTGAAAAGGAACTTTATACTGAATACTGCCAAAAAGCGCTCTTTGCTAAGGATTCTTGCGTACAGACTGGCCCAGAAGCGGCCCGATTTAAGCTGGAATTATGACATGCTGTGCAAAATAGCCGTCGGCTCGGCAAAAAAAGCTGATGATGCTAAAGAGAAGTCGGGAACAACCGTTACACTGCATCTTCAAGGGAAAGGTGAAATAATTACTCCGACGGATATAAACTGGCTGCGAATGGAATTA
The DNA here is from genome assembly GCA_002840505.1 of Deltaproteobacteria bacterium HGW-Deltaproteobacteria-2. Taxonomy (NCBI): domain Bacteria; class Deltaproteobacteria; species Deltaproteobacteria bacterium HGW-Deltaproteobacteria-2. The sequence goes on from PHBC01000003.1 coordinate 106,114, forward strand.
TCAAAGTGCATTGAGTACCTCAATCTTGCCGGTCATATTCACAATAAAAACATTATATCCAGCGGCGCGGCTTCTTTCAGCCTAAAGTTACCGAAAAAACAAGGACCAGCGGAACAACCACGCCTCTATGACAGAGCTATACGCGACAGTTTAGCAATTGCTCATCAGATGGCTGTCCGATGGCTTCTTTCCGAATACAGCAGCCCTCAAAAAAAGCTTGTTATTATTATTCATGCAGGATTGGTCGCCGAAACTAATCTGGTAGTACAACCACTTTTGGAAACAAAACTTACAGGGGAAACAGGTATCTACCTGACTGATTATGCCCGTTTATGCGCACGTGTTGCCGATGTTAAAGTCGGTTTTGAACGCTACAAGAATCACTCCATCGTCGATGAAAGTAATATTAACGATATTTGGACTGTCAAATATTTTATGTCTTACAACTATTATAACTATATTCCTTATCTGTTAGAAGAGAGGATGCTTCCTATAGACAAAAACGAGCTATCTTATAATAAATTCCAGCAAGCCCTTTACTTTCCGGAAATGTTCTCGGAAAGCCCGTTTGAAGCACTCCGGACGTTGCAGCGCTTCCCCCATAGCAGCTTGCTGTTAATCGAGATTGCCAAGGTGCTCCGTGGCCGGCAGATGCTATATGAAGCCGACACAATTATTTCTAATATACTGTTGTCAGATCCTCTTAATGTCATTGCCAGACACATGCGAATGCTTATTTATGAAAATATCGCTCACATGAATAGTGATTTTTTTATTTCCGAACGGGCATTTGAGCGAGCAATAGCTGAAAGTGAATTTATAATCAGGCGTTGCAATAACGATGAAATAAGCTGGAATGAAATAGGACTTCTCTATTATGGCAGAGCAAAAAAATATGTTAATTATCTTAGAGCAGATAATTTATCAAATGCGCAAAACATTCGTAAAGAAGATGTCTTAGATAATTTTCAAAAAGCAAAGGAATATTTTTTAAAAGGTTGGACTGCATCTCCAGCAGGCAAAGATGGGACCGCAATGTTTTACTATTTGTGTGCTCTCTGTTTCATTGAACTATTTTCTTCAGACGAAAAGCTTCTTGATAAAAAAGAATATGCTTTCCTTTCCGATAAGCATAATGTTTTTCAAAAAGTGGCTATCCGTTATTTTACTGAAATTGGCTGGTTAAGAAATTATGTTTCCGCAGAAGGGAACATAAATGAATCATCTCTATATGTTTTATTATTAGCATTAAAAAATATAGTTGCGCGGTTTGAAAATTCAATAATGGCAGAAAGCTATCTTCCTTATGTCAAATATACGTGGTGTATTATTTTCTGGGATTTTGCTCCGTGTTTGACCATAGGAGCATGTAAGTATATTTTGGATTCATTAAATGAGGCGCGCATCAGAACAGAAAAACTTGTTGATGACAATATTTTTGTATATCAGATGTCAATCAATTATATTTCGCCGGAAAAATTTCTTTTACTGATTCAGGAAACCACTGATCTTGTCAACAAGTATGTTACGGCCGACGACTTGAAAAAAGACGATAACTCGCTCATCGATCAAAATAAATTTAAAGAAATGTCCAAAACAAAACTTTTACTTTTGGAACTTGATCGGTATTAGGTATAAACGCTTTGACAGGTATTTGAAGCTTTCCGCGGCATGCCGCGCAAAATCTTCGATTTGGGGGAATTTCACCTCCTCAATACTCATTTACTCATATTTCATTAAAATTCGATTTATGTTTCATTTATCGCTTTCTTGATATCAAGAGGCATAAATACACTAATACACTGTTTATATTATTGTTTTTATATTTATCAAAAATATATTTGGCATAAGCAGGATGAAACAAAATTCTATTTCATCTTGAAATAGAATTTTGTTTCATGTTTGATTTGATATTGACAATGTTTTTACTTTTCTATAATTGTATTCAACATTAATTTTTAGATGCACCCTTTTCAAGTTTTAAGCAGCACAAATTGACAAAATAATTCATGCTGAATTTATCAGGCATTATAATAGGTGTGTAATTTGTGCCGAAAACATAATTAAATATAATTTTGAAATTATTGTTAGAAATGTTGAGCGAGCTTTTTAGTACCAGACACCGAACTCCCAAGAAGAGAAGTTAGATTCATATTTGATGCGTTTTGAAAATTATTTCGAATGCGGAAGGAAAAGTTTTATCAAGAATAATTTAGAAAATATTTTATTTAATAATTCTAGCTTGTTGTTACAAAATCTTATTTTAAAATATTGCCGGTTTTGTACGATTGTTCTTGAATATTATTTTATGCACATAATTATACCGCACTACCCGCAATCCAGATAGCAGTGGGTTAGTTTAATCCTGACATCATGAATATATAAGAAAGTCACCTGCAAAGATCATGAAAGGATATTTTATGAGTGCAGCACTAAAGAAAAGCCAAGATGAAAAAGGTTTTACTTTAATTGAAATTCTCGTTGTAATGGTGATTATCACTCTGCTTGCCTCTTTAGTAGCGCCAAGACTTTTTCCGAAATTAGGCAAAGGAAAACAATCCGCAGCAAAAGCACAAATTGAATTACTTGAACAGGGCTTGGATCAATTTCGACTCGACACATCAAGATATCCGACAACGCAGGAAGGACTAAGTGTTTTAGTAACCAATCAAAATATTGAAAATTGGGATGGCCCTTATTTAAAGAAAGGACTTCCAAATGATCCATGGGGTAAACCGTTCAATTATCAATGTCCCGGTACTCATGGTGAATATGATTTATTTTCGTACGGCAGGGACAGCATTACCGGAGGAGAAAGTGAAGATAAAGATGTTGTAAGCTGGGAATAACAGAAACATTAAGGACGGTATTTGTGCGAAAATTCATAACAATAATTTCTGCTCTGTTTCTTCTTTCGATAATTGTTTATGCGGAAAATGTAGAAATAAAAGAAGGTGTTCAGAAAAATGACTCAGTCACTTCTGTAAGTAATGCTCCCTTCACACCTGCGTTACAAAACGCCGGATTACCGGAAATAAAACAAATCCAACTTGAAAAAGAATCTAACAAGACACAACCCCCAAAAGAGCAACAGATACAATCTTTAAAACCAATATTTCCTCCAGCGACACAACCTAAAGTACCGCAAAATCATGATAATAAAGTTTCTCCCGGCAATTTGCCTGCTCCTGATGAAAAGAAATCATCTTCAGATAAAGCACCGGCTACTTCGACAACAGATGCTAAACCAATGACGTCTGCCCCGCCGAATACTACAACCAATAAAACATCAGCTTCCAATGGGCATATCAGTTTAAACTTTGATGATGCTGACATTTATTCGGTTATTCAAACGGTTTTTAGTGAAATATTGAGAGTAAATTATATTATCGAGCCGAAAGTAAAAGGCAGAGTTACCTTCAGGTCTGTTGCGCCTATTCCGAAAGATAATGTATTGCCTGTGGTGGAAGTTATTCTGCGTCTTAACGGAGTGGCTGTAATAGAGGAAAACAGTCTTTACCGTATTATACCGATAGGAGATCTGGCGCGTGAACCTTCGGCCATCAATATCGGCAGAGATGCGGAGAAAGTTGAAATTAAAGGAAAGGCACTATTGCAGGTTGTGCCTGTTGAACATGTGCAATCATCGGAAATAGTAAAATTAATTACTCCGTTTGTATCGGCTAATGCTGTAATTGTAGATATCCCCAAAACAAACCATATTATCGTTGTAGATACGGACGCCAATGTCAAACGTCTTCTACAATTGGTAACTATCTTTGATTCTGAGCAACAAAAGAATAAAGGGCCGCAGGTTTTTGTTCATCATATTCAAAATGGCAACGCCAAGGATATAGGCGCTTTGCTTCAACAGATATTTTTAGGCTCCAAATCTCCGGGACAAACAACTGCGAGTAGTGTGTCAGTGTCAACAACTTCACCAGCATCCCCTTCCTCGTCTGCAACCCCGCCACGGCCGCATTTGCAGGGAATGGCAAATAAGGGCGGGGCAGATATTTTAGTTTCCGATCTGGTTAAAATATATGCCGATGAAATCATGAACGCGATTATTATTTTAGGTACGCCCGAAGATTACGAAGTTATAAAAGGAACTATCGCCAAGCTCGATATTGTTCCCCGGCAGGTTTTGATTGAAGGAACCATAGCCCAGCTCCAGCTGACTGATAAATTGAGTTTGGGGCTGGCCTGGTCGCTTCAAACCAATATGTTTAATATGAATCCGGTCTCAATATCTTTCAATCCCTCTCAATTAAGCAGCGATACTTCAAAGACTTCCGGCCTTTCTCTAATCGGCATTGATTCGGGCGGATCGGTAAGAGCTGTCATCAATGCATTAGCTTCGAAATCCAAGGCAAAACTATTAGCTTCGCCGCATATTATGGTTTCCGATAATCGGGAGGCAAGAATACAAGTCGGACAGCAAGTGCCGCTCGTAACATCAGAAACATATGGCAGCGCAGGGAGCACCTCTGTGCCAATTAGAACTATTCAGTATAAAGATATTGGAATGATTCTTAAGGTTAAACCGCAGATTAATGACAGCGGCCTGGTCGCCCTGCAGATATCGCAGGAGGTTTCCACGTATTCGAAGGATACTCTTTATGCGGATGAAACACAAATAATTCTAAATAAAACTGAGGCGTCAACCAATCTTGTGGTGCAGGATGGACAAACAATAGTTATCGGTGGACTAATCAGGGAAGATGATTCCAAAGCAAGAGGGGGAATTCCTTTGTTGAGCAGAATTCCGATACTGGGCTATTTATTCGGCAATACGGAGAATGAAGCCCTGCGAACCGAATTGGTAATTCTGCTGACACCGCATGTAGTTAAAAATCAACAGGAAGCCAAGGCCATTACAAATAAATTTGCCGATAAAGTAACTGATGAAAAAATGAACATGGAAGTTAAAAAAAGCCTTCAAGTAAAAGCGGGAGGGTCTGAGAAAGAAGTTCAGAAATAATATCTGAGTCAATAAGGGACAAGCGAAGTCCGGCGAATGCCGGAGGTCACGTAGCAAGTCGTAAGGAAAGAAGTTATTAACAGTCTTATAATAGTAACGACATTTGACATGTTCCCGTCGGAGTCGTCACCCCGTCGCATGCCGGGGTCCAGTTTAAATAATACTGGATTCCGGCCTTCGCCGGAATGACCAATGTAAAGACTATTATGCGACAATTAATAATAGAATAGTACAGAGTAGAAAGCGTTAGCCCGGCGCATGATACTGTGTCGTAATTAATTTTCGTGTAATTATGTATTTTATGTGTCCCCCGCTGGCGGGGGATTAAGGGGGGGGGGGGGGTGGACGTGTTAGGGTAGTCGTAATTTCCATCCATGTTACAGGCTTCCACCTCCGTCACTACGTGACACCTCCGCCAGCGGAGGACATTAAATGTATTTATTATTGCGACACAGCCTCACATGCCGGGTGACACCTCTCCAGGCATACGCCGGACTAGACGCGCCAGCGGAGGATACGCACATTATATAGATTATGCAGAATATAAAATATTTAGAACCGGAAAATTTCCCCAAAGTCCCCTTCGTTCTGGAAACGCTCTCCGCGCGTTTCATCCGCGAAAAAAAAATCGTTCCGCTGGAATTTAAACAAAACACTTTGAAAATTGTCATGGCCGATCCGGATAACCAGGAGGTTATTGACGCACTGAAGGTTGCAGTTTCTCATGATATAGAAATCTATTCCAGCAATCTGAAAGCAATCGAAGAATATATCGAAAAATTCTATACACAGGAAATTCAGGATATAGGTAAACTGATCGAAAACATTGAAGATGATTCCCTCCAATTTATTCATGAAGACGACGACGTAGGTCATCTGCAGGATCTTGCTTCGGAAGCGCCGATCATCAGATTGGTCAATATGTTAGTTACCCGGGCGGTAGAAAGTAGAGCCAGTGATATTCATATTGAACCTTATGCCGATGAACTGAAAGTGAGATATCGCATTGATGGTGTTCTTCACGATATCGAGTTAATACCCAAAAAACTGCAAGCCGCAATTTTCTCCCGCATAAAAATCATGGCGAAGCTCAATATCGCCGAGAGGCGTCTGCCGCAGGACGGGCGCATAAAATTAAAAGTGGGAGGATCGGAAATAGATATCCGTGTTTCCAGTGTGCCGGTTTTATACGGGGAAAGCCTTGTTATGCGTCTGCTACACCAGGAAGGCATTCTAATCGATATGGAGCAAATGGGCTTTCCCACCGACACCCTTCTGACTTTCAATAACATAATAAAAAATACCAACGGCATCATTCTGGTTACCGGCCCGACTGGAAGCGGAAAAACAACTACGCTCTATGGCGCGTTGGACAAGATAAATTCTTCTGACAGGAAGATAATCACTGTAGAAGATCCTATTGAATACCATCTCAAAGGAATTAATCAAATACAGGTTAAGCCGCAAATCGGGCTGGATTTTCCCAATATACTGCGCCATATCGTCAGGCAGGACCCTGATGTCATAATGATCGGTGAAATCCGTGATCTGGAGACAGCGGAAATAGCTATTCAATCCGCCTTAACCGGCCACCTTGTTTTTTCAACATTACACACTAACGATGCGCCGACGGCGATTACCCGCCTGATCGATATCGGTGTGCAAAGTTATCTTCTGGCTGCGACAATTCGCGGCATTCTCGCCCAACGCCTGGTGCGGATAATATGTCCGGATTGCGCCGAATTTGATGAAACGGCGACCAATGATGAAAGAACGAATATAAAATGCGGGCCGGACATTAAATTATTCAAAGGCAGAGGATGCGAAAAGTGCGCGCATACGGGGTTTTACGGCCGGTCGGGCATTTACGAGCTTCTGGAGGTTGATAATTCGATTCACCAGTTGATTATTAAAAATGCCGATGCCCGTCAAATTCGCGAAAAAGCAAAAGAAAACGGAATGCGTACTTTACTGGAAGACGGTTGGCTAAAAATAAAAGCCGGTCAGACAACGGTTAATGAAGTATTCAGAGTTACTCAGGAGATTTAATTGCCAACATATTCCTACAGCTCAACAACCCGGGAAGGTGTTATCATGGAAGGTGTTATTGAAGCGCATGATGAAAAAAGCGCCATCAATATGTTGAAAAACAGCGGCGCAATTCCGTTAAAAATAAAACTCAAAAAAAATGGCCTTATCAGCGCCGATAATTTCAGCTTTAAATCCGCGAAAAACGAAGTGCAAACATTTACTACGGAACTATACGCGCTTCTTGGAGCCGGATTGCCGCTGGATCGCAGTCTGAATATACTTACGGAAATAACAGAAAATAAAAAGATGAAAGAAATTATTTCCGCGATCTTGAGGTCTATCAGAGAGGGAAGTTCTTTTTCGGACGCGCTGGAAAAACATCCTCAGATATTTTCCGGTTTGTATGTAAATATGGTCAGAGCGGGGGAATCCGGCGGTGTATTGGGAGTCGTGCTGGAAAAGTTAATTGATTTTTTAGAATCATCAAAGGAGTTAAAAGATCATATTTTTTCCGCCTTAATTTATCCGGTGATTCTGGTCATTACCGGAATATTATCCATAATAGTTCTGGTCACATATGTTTTGCCTAAATTCTCCGTTATCTTTCGCGATATGGGGACACAATTACCCCTGCCAACGCAAATACTCATAGTTTTCAGCAACGTTATTTTATCTACATGGTGGATTATCATTTTGATTATTATTGCAGGAGGATTCGCTTTAAGAAATTATTTAAAAACAGAAAAGGGCAGATATAATTGGGATGATCTGAAAATCAAAATTATGGGCGATGTAATTTTAAAACTGGAAACCGCCCGTTTCTGCCGCACATTGGGCGCTTTGTTGAAGAGCGGCGTCCCTCTTTTACAAGCTATAAAAAATGCCAAAGATATTGTCGGCAATTATGTAATATCGTCAGCTTTAGACAAAATATCAGCAGGCATCAAGAAAGGCCAGGGAATCGCGAAACCTCTTTCCGATGCTAAAATATTTCCTAATTTAGCTTTGTCCATGATTAAAGTCGGAGAAGAGACAGGACAACTTGATGTCATGTTGATAAAAATAGCCGACACGTATGAAAAAAGCCTGAAAGTATCGATTAAAAAGTTCGTTAGTTTTCTGGAGCCGGCCCTGATTCTGTCAATGGGCTTGTTGACAGGATTTATTGTTATTTCAATGCTGATGGCAATATTCAGCATAACAGATATCCCCTTCTAGAGGATTGGAGGATTGGAGGATTAGATGATTAGAGGATTAGAGGATTGGAAAAGTGAAGGGTGAAAAGAAAAAAATCATTCATTTGAGCCGGGGTTTTACATTTATTGAAGTTATGATTGTTGTGTTCTTAATGTCATTAATTGTCGGCATTACAACAGTCTTTTTTGCCAATACTCTACCTGCGGCAAAGCATAAGGCCGCGGCCAGGGAATTAGCCGCTACTATCAAATATGCCCGGCATCTGGCCTTTGTTAAGAATGAAAAGCAAACAATTAGTATTGATCTTGACGCCAGAAATTTTTCAATTAAAGGACGGGAAACAAAATCAATCGCTCCTGAAATTTCGATAACCGTTTATAAAAAAGATGCGAACATAAATCCGGTTCGGGAAGGCAAGTATATTATCAGTTGCGATACAACAGCCGGAAGTGAATGGGACTTTATAGAGCTTGCCCGGAAAGAAAAAATAATTACGATTAAATCAGACCCGATAATGATCGCCCATGTTGTTTATGACAGAAAAAATGAAAATGATAAATAAGTGTCAGTTAATTATTAAAAACCGGAAAGGGTTTACCATATTGGAGATAATGGTGGCGCTGGTTTTGATCGCGGTTGTGGTTTCTTCCGTCATTCAACTATCATCTGCAAATCTAAGGAATCTCGCCTCCACCGATGATCAAATTAACGCACTAATTCATGCTAATTCCAAAATGCGGGAAATTCTTGATCTGGAAATAATTGAAGATAAATCATGGAATGAAACGGACAAGGATGGATATTCATACGAAATTACGATAGCGGAAAGTTTAAAAGAACGCACGGATTCTTTAGGTATTAAGATGGAAGAAATCACGCTGGCAACTAGCTGGCTTAATAACAATAAAAAGAAGGAAGTTATTTTAAAAACGGCAAAGATTGTTTCCAAAGCGGATACTTTAAAAAATACGACCAATTAATTATTTATCACAGGAGAAATTGGCCCATTGAATAGTCGTGGATTCACACTTTTGGAATTACTCATTTCTATCACGATGCTGGCTCTGATTGCAGCTATTATGGGCTGGACGCTGAATACGGCTCATCGGACATTGGGCAAAGGTGAAAATAAAATAAATTATCTGGAAAGAGAAAAAATATCTTTTTCTCTGGTGGAATCGCAAATACTGTCATTATTTCCATATCAATATGATGATGAAGGAGAAAAAATATTATTTTTTGCCGGCGGGAAGGACAAATTAATGTTTACTTCAAATTTTTCGCTCTGGCGAGGGACAAGGGGAAATACATTTGTCACATACGATGTACAGTCAAATGAAAAAGACAAAAGTTTTCTTAAGATAACTGAGCAAGTCATAGGCCTGAAAGAAAAAAAAGAGACTATTCTTTTTAATGAATGCAATAATATCAGTTTTGAATATTTTTTAAAAAACGCTGTCGAGGAAGGTAAATGGGTGACGGAGTGGCCTGAGGATGAAAAAGGATTACCGGATAAAATAAAAATCAATATTGCATATAACACAAAAAATATTGCCCTTACGCTCAGGCCGCCGGTCGGGGGAAAGTGAAGAGAAATGCGTGAATTTCCCTCTTTGTCATTTCGAGGAGCAAAGCGACGAGAAATCTTGATTGATGTCAAATTAAAGATTTCTCACACGCCTGCGGCGGGTTCGGAATGACATCAAAAGCAGTGAATGGTGAATGGTGAAAAGAGCAAAACAGGTGACAGAAAGAAATAAATACGAGATTCGAAAAGACGGTTTTCAGGTGGCGGCATCTGGTCGCGAATCCGGGATAGCTCTGCTTATCGTATTATGGATCACGGCCGTATTAATCGTTATCGCGCTTTCATTTTCTGTCATGGCCCGCACGGAAATATTTTCGACAATAACTTTCAAAGAGCAAATGATAAATAAATATCTGGCCGAAGCCGGACTGCAAAAAGCAATTATGGAAATATTCTACCGCAATACAAACAAGAACAACCAAGTTACTTTTGGAGGGGAAGAAGTATATTGTACTGACGGCACACTTTATTATGGCGAAATGAGCAACGGTTATTACAAAATAAGTATCGATGATGAATCCGGCAAAATCAATATCAATATCATGACTGATTCATCCGGAATAATATTGAATAATCTGCTGGTAAATATGGGTGTAGAAAAGAAAACTGCAGACACGATTGTTGATTCCATCTTAGACTGGAAAGACACAGATAACCTGACGCGCCTTTCCGGAGCGGAAGATGATTACTACATGAGTTTATCAGATTCTTACAAAGCGAAAAATGCAAACTTTGATAATTTGGAAGAACTTCTTTTAGTTAAAGGTGTTACTGCGGAAATTCTTTATGGCAATGAAGAGAAACCAGGATTGATCAATTTTATTACTTTATATTCCTCTACGGATAAAATAAATATTAACACTGCTTCTACGGAAGTTTTAAAAGCGATACCTTTTATTTCCGATAATGATGTCCAGCAAATCATTAACTTTCGCAAAGCCGATAACACAAAAAAAGATGGCACGAATATTCAATCCGCATTAGGTGGTAATTATGCAAAGATTTCTCAATATATTTCCACGAGCGACTCCAATATTTTCGCCATAGAAGTATTGGGCTATAAAGAAAAAAATGCTGATAAGAAAGGCTACCCTATTAAATCAATAATTATGGTGGAGGGCAGCGATCGTTACAGAATTCTTTATTATCAAAGTCCGGCAAACATCACGAGCATGAAAACGCAAAGCAAGCTGCGGAATATTTGACCCTCCGCTTTGCGGGATTGTTCAACTTACCAATTCCGCTGCGCTTTGCTTTCGGAATTGGAGTTTCACTAATAAAGAAGTCATAAAATATGATAGATTATAGAAATAAATTTAATTCCGTTCTTGTGTCGTTGGAAAAATTCGGCAGGCTACTGTGGAAGTTTTTATCGTTTAGCCTTGCTGATAATCTCTTCTCTATTGCCAAAGTTGTCTCTGTATCAATTGAAGACGATGGCATTTATTTTATTTCGGGCACAAAAATATTCTGGAAGATATCAATTAAATATTTTAAGAAATTTCCGCTGGAAGAAAATAAAGAACTTACTCCGGAATATTTTACCGCAGTAGTTTCTAAAGCCGTCGGTGAAATGGAAGCAACTAAAGCTTCTTTTGTACTGAGTGTTCCTAAAGCATGGACAATTGTGCAGGTTGCTGAATTTCCTGTGACAGTTAGAGATGATTTGGCCAACGTAATATATTATGAGCTTGATCGTCTTACTCCGCTGACTCCCGAAAATGCCTATTATGATTATAAAATAATCGACGAAAATCAGGATAAAATAAAAGTCTTATTAGCCGTGGCCAAGGCCGACCGAATAAATTCTTTTCTGGAAGCTCTCCGCGGTAAAAACATAAATTTTGAAAAGATAAGCATCAGCGCATTTGTCATTAAAAAGCTGATCAAAGACACTTACAAAATCAAAAATTCAATTTTTGTATCTGTAAATGAAAAGTCTTATGAATGTGGAGTGATTATCAATGATTTCAATGTTAATTCCACATCCGGTAAAGTAAAATTTTTGGATGATTCCGAAATAAATAAAATTATTAACGAAACTAATTCGCTTATAGATATTTTAACAAAAAGCGGTCCCGACAAAGTCGGGACAAAAATTGTGATCAATGCCGATGAAAAACTCCATAAAAAAATTTGTGAGAAATTATCTAAATTTCAGATTCTCAACTTGAAACGGAATAATAAACTCGGTTTACCGGAAAGCAGCGGAGAGATTTCTTCTTTTGCCCTTGGCTGTTTTTTAGAAACAGTTACCGCCGATAAAAATGAATTTAATTTATTGTCTGTCAAGAATGGGAAGCAAAAAAATACACCTTTTATTGCGACTGCAATATTACTCACGATAATTCTTTCAATTGGAGTGTTTCATCTCATTTCTCCTATTATTGCGGGGCAACAAAGTATTGAGCAGATAGATAACCGTATAAGTTCTTTAAAACCGGAAATCAAGAAAATCGAAGCCTTAAAGAAAGAAATTGAAACGATATCATCAGAAATTAAAACAATTAATAATTTCAAAAAACATAGCATTCCGGCAATTGATATTTTAAAAGAAATCACGAAAATATTACCGGCTAAAACATGGCTTACCCGGATACGAGTCACTGAAAATATGGTTGAAATTGAAGGTTATACTTCATCAGCTACAGGAATAATTTCTAAGCTGGAGAATTCCAAATATTTTCAAAAAGCAGAATTTGCGTCTCCTACATTTAGAGATCAGCGGCAAAACAACGAGCGTTTTGTAATTAAAACTGAGCTGAAAAATGAAAATGCACCTACTAAACAAGGAGAAATAGGCAAAATAAATGAAAAGAAAAAGTAATTTTCTAATTATTGCCATCCCTTTAATTATTATACTGGCCTCAGGAGTAATTTACGAATACGGAATAAAAGGTATTCGTGAGGAAGTAAGTTCTGTAAATGATTTGAAGATGGTGAAAATAAAAACTTTACAGAAATACATGGAGGCGATTTATCAAAAAAACTCTCTGGAAAAGCAAATTCTGGCTCTTAAAGATTTACGTAATGGTGAGAATGTTAAAATCATGACAGCTCAGACATCGGCTATCGCATCTGCTAATCTACAGGATTCGGTTAAGGGTATTATTACGAGCAGAGGCGGCACAATCAATTCTGAAAGAGTAGAAAAACCAGAGGAATGTGGAAAATTCAAAGTCACGAATGTAGTGCTGGACGTTATTTTTCCTGATGTTAGAGCTCTTTCCGATACTCTTTTTGCAATTGAAACGCAAACTCCTTATCTGGTTGTAAAAGAAATGGATGTTCGGGTAAGAAATTACACTGCTCCTAAAGATTTAATTGCGAAATTAAAAATCGCGGCATTAACAGGTGTACAATAAAATATGAGCCCGATGAAAATTTTTCTAAAGAACATTAATATTCTGAATTTGTTGCTTTTAATATTAGCAATATTTTTATCCTTAAAACTGGGTGAGTCTCTTGTTGATAAAAATAATATTTTTACAATTTCCAAATCAAAAGAAGCTTTGATTGAGAATGAAGAAAAAACAGTTAAAGAAAGTACCGCTAATTATTTGGACTATGGCGTTATATCGGAAAAAAATCTATTTCATCCTCTCAGGAAAATACCTTCAGAAATTAAAGAAGAACAACAAATGGCCATTCCGGATATTGTTCTTTATGGAACTTTAATCACAGATGATAAAAAGATAGCTTATATTGAGGATAGAAAAAGCCCATACTCCACACCGGGAAGAGGAAAGAGACAAGTTGCGGTTAAAGAGGGAGATATGATTGCCGGATATAAATTAGTAAAAGTTAATCCAGAATTTATATTTCTGGTTCATGGTGAAAATAAAATTACTGTCACTTTGAGTACAGGGAAAGAAAGAAGGCATGGTGAAGCGATAGCGAAGACGACATCGGCCGGTGCGGCACATGATTCTACATCCAGACAATCGGTTCCACCCGTGCAACTACAAACAAGGCCTAAGCCTTACATGCCACCATTGCCTCAATTACCTCCGAAACCAGTCGTAAATACAAAGTAACGGCAATCATCATTTAAAATTTTACAGATGTCTGCATTTTTATCTGAATAAATCTTCCTTTTCTTCGCCCATGCCGCCTGCTTTATCTTTCGGCGAGGCACCCTCCAGAAAGGCTTCGTTAATCCCTTTTTCCAAAACGCCGGCTGGTTTTCCCGTTTGAGCGTTGACCTTAACAAAAACAATGCCCTGAGGAACAGGGAAAGATTCCACCGGTGCATTCTGCAAAAACTTTTCCATAAAATAAAGCCAGATAGGGGCTGCCGCTCTTCCGCCTACTTCCTGATTTCCCAAGGACCTTTCCTGATCAAAGCCCACCCAAACTCCGGCAATAAGGGAAGGAGTTGTGCCAATAAACCATGCGTCGCGAGTGTCGTTTGTGGTTCCGGTTTTTGCGGCAACAGGTCTTCCGATGCTTCTAACCCGTGTGCCGGTACCGCTTATTATAACATCCTGCATGACATAAGTAGACAGGAAAGCGATGCGGGGATCAATAACCTGCTCCGGCTGAACTTTAGTTTCTTCAAAAACATTACCGGTGCGGTCAACAATTTTTTTAATGAAATAGGGGGTTACTTTCTGGCCCTGATTAGCTAGAACACCGTAGGCTTGAACCAGTTCCTGCAGTGTTACACCAGATACGCCTAAAGCCAAGGCCAGGTTCCGCGACAGAGGGGATGTGATCCCCATATTCGTAGCGTATGATACTACGTAATCCACGCCAATTTCCTGCAGAATCTTTACTGTTACAATGTTGCGCGACTGAACAAGTCCGGTTCTCATGGTAACCGGTCCCAGGAATTTTTCATCAAAGTTTTTTGGTTTCCAAAGGCCTCCCTCCTGACTTGGATCCTCAAAAGAAACAGGAGAATCAACAAAGCGTGACGATGGATTAAATCCTTTATCAAATGCCGCAGTATAGATCAGCGGCTTAAAAGCGGATCCGGGCTGCCTGCGGGACTGCGTTGCGCGGTTGAATTCGCTTTTGTTGAAATCCCGTCCGCCAACCATTGCGCGAATAGCCCCTGTTTTTACATCCATGCAAAAGAGAGCACCCTGCACCAGCCCGCGTTGATATTTCTCCCTATCTTCCAATTCCGTCAAACCTCTTTCTACGGCATCACGCGCGTATTTTTGCGCGGACAAATTCAGCGTCGTATAGATCGAAAGGCCCTCTTTATAAAGGACATCAGCCCCGTATTTTTCCTGCACGTAACGGCGTACGGTTTCTACAAAATAAGCGGCAACTTTATCTTTTGGTCTAATCGGTCGCAATTTCAAAGGAAGAGAGTATGCTTTTTTCAATTCTTCCTGCGAAATGTAACCGTCTTCCATCATGCGTGTTAAAACATAAAGCTGCCTTTCTTTTGCCTTGTCATAATGAAGGAATGGAGAATAGTTGGTAGGAGCTTTTGGCAAGCCGGCAAGCAGGGCCGCCTCGTGCAGTTTCAAGTCCCTGGCGCTTTTTCCGAAATAACCGAGAGAGGCCGATTCTATTCCGTAAGTGCCATGTCCCAAATAAATCTGGTTTAAATATAAATTCAGAATTTCATCTTTGTTCAGATATTTATCAATTTTATAAGCAAGAATTGCTTCTTTTATTTTACGTGTGTATTTTTTTTCAGGCGACAGGTACATCATTTTTGCAACTTGCTGTGTAATAGTACTACCGCCCTGTACAATGTGCCCTGCTCCGACATTTTTCAGCATTGCGCGAAAAATGCTTTGTATGTCCAGACCTGTGTGCTGATAGAAGCGTGAGTCTTCTGAGGCAACAAAAGCATGACGGACTATCTTTGGAATTTCGTCGATCTTGATAACTTTTCTGTCTTCCAGGAAAAATTCATCAATGAGTTCATTGTTGTCATCATAAACACGGGAGGCTATACTTGGTCGATAATCCTTGAGTGCATCAATACCCGGCAAATCCAGAGTTAAGGCATAGTAAGTGGCAGTTCCGCCAACTGTAACAAACAGGATAACAAGTATTATACCCAGAAAAAGATTAAAAAGTGTGGAAAGTTTTTTAACTTCTCCATTATTTTTATATTTTGATCTTTTACGGGACACCGGCATAATTTTTACCAATCACTTTTCATCAATTTCAACATTTTCTTTTTTCTTTTCAGCAAATTTTGATACAAATATACTCACTTCATAAAGAAACATCAAGGGTATGGCCATCAATATCTGGCTTAAAGCATCGGGAGACGGAGTTAAAGCGGCAGCAATCACAAAAATAGCTAAAACGGCATACCTTCTTTGCCTGGAAAGTTTTTCAGCGTTTACTATTCCCAGCTTGGTCAGAAAAAAAATAAATATCGGCAATTCAAAAGATAAACCAAATCCCAGTAGAAATGTCACAAAAAGTGAAAGATAATCTTTAAAAGAAAGCATTGCCTGTAAATATTGATTGTTAAAACTGACGAAGAATTCAAAGGCAGGAGGCAGAGCGATAAAATACCCGAATAAAACACCGGTTATAAAAAGACCGGATGAAGAAATTACAAAAGGAACCACATATTTTTTTTCCTTGGGCAATAATCCCGGCGCAATAAATTTCCATATCTGATAAAGAATAAACGGACTGGTAATTATCAGAGAAGCAAAAAAAGCTACCTTCATGTATGTAAAGAAAGCTTCCGTCAAACCGGTATAAATCAGATAACTATTCTTAGGCAGAACCTGGGTGAGTGGCCTGGTAACTATATCGAAAATCCAATCTTTATAATAATAACAGCCGGCAAAGCCAATACCCAGAGCAATTAAAGAGTTGGTGAGTCTTTTGCGCAACTCTACCAAATGTTCGGTCAAAGACATTTTGTGCTCTTCGTTAGTTTCGGTGATTTCCGTGGTTTCCGTATTTTCCATAGTTTGAAGTTTTGCCTGTCTTCAGCTTTAAAATGTAAGGGGATTTATTGTGAAACTTATTGTTTTAAGGAAATGTTATCAGACGAATCGGCTTTTGTTTCTTCCACATCGGGCTTTTTCATTAAAAGAGAATCTTTCCAACCATCGTCGTTCTTCGGTTTTTCATCTTCCTTTAAGGCATCTTTTAGATCCTCAGTGACGCCTTCTGTTGCTTTTTTAAATTCGCTAAAGCCTTTACCCAGACTTTTGGCAAGATCAGGCAGTTTTTTGGGCCCCACAATAATTAAAGCAATTATTGCAATTATTATAAGTTCCTGCATTCCTATGCCAAACATTGATAATTAATTCCTCCGTAATAATTGAGATATACCTATATATTGATTCCTGTTTTTGTCAATGTTTTTTGCGAACATGACAAGATTACTATTGACATAAAAGATTTATTTTAGTAGCAGAATAACTACTTTAAGATTACATATTTAAAACGTAAACAGTTTCCCCAAAAAATCAATTTGTCAAACTTAAAATGAAAGGAGAGTATTATGAAAAAAATTGGAATATTAGCGGTTATAATAATGTTAATGGCTGTCGTCACGGCAGCACAGGCAGAAGTCAGGGCCGGTGGGTTACCCCCCATTGATGTAAATGACAGCATTAAGGACTGTAATTGTCGTTTGTTTCCAGAATGCTGTGCTCAGCCAGTAGCCGCACCAGAACCTGCTCCTGCTCCAGCCCCTGTTCCTGCACCTGCACCAGCTCCTGCTCCAGTGAAGGAAAAAGTAACCATAACCCTTAATGTGCAATTCGATACAAACAAAGCAGTCATCAAGGAAAAATATAATGACGACATTAAGAAAGTGGCAGATTTCATGAAAGAATTTCCAGATACAACCGCTGAAATTGGAGGTCATACTGACAATATTGCCAGTGCCGCCTACAATCAGAAATTATCAGAAAAACGCGCTAACAGCGTTCGTCAATATCTTATCGACAAATTCGGAATTGACGGATCACGCTTGACCGCTGTCGGTTATGGACTGACTAAACCGGTTGCCGGCAATGACACAGAAGAAGGACGACAGCAGAACCGCAGAGTTGAAGCTGTCATGGAAGCAGTAAGGACAGTATATAAATAAGTTTTAAACAATCAGAAAATTCTAAAGAGATATCAGGTCCCATAACCGCTTTAAAGGTTATGGGACCTTTGTTTTGGACCACCCTAAATGTACAAATGATTATGTTTTTAATATAATATTAACGTGATTAAACAATCAGAATTTATTAACAAATTATAAGAATACCTTTGACATAAATAATATTTTTTAGTATTAATAAAGAGCATTTATTGAAATGCTGGCATATTTTAAAGTGTAACTATCCCCAAAAAATCAACTTATCAAAAAAAGATGAAAGGAGAGTGTCATGAAAAAAATTGGAATTTTAGCAATTATTATAATGCTGATGGCTGTCGTCACGGCAGTGCAGGCGGAAACAAGGGCCGGCGGTTTACCGGAATTAACAATAGATAATCGTATTCCAGACTGTAAGTGTCCACCATGCTGCGGTTCACCCACCACAGTCACTGTTGCACTTAATGTGGAATTCGATACCAACAAAGCAGTTGTCAAAGATATATATAATAATGATATTAAAAAGGTAGCAGATTTCATGAAAGCATATCCCAAGACTACCGCCGTAATTGAAGGCCATACGGATAATATAGCAAGCGCAGAATACAATCAGAAATTATCGCAAGCTCGCGCCAATAGCGTCCGGCAGTACCTGATCAACAATTTTGGAATTAAGGCCTCCCGCTTAAGCGCTGTTGGCTATGGACTGACTAAACCGATTGCCAGCAATGACACCGAGGAAGGACGGCAGAAAAACCGCCGGGTACAAGCTGTCATCAAAACAGTAAAAAATTAATTTAATTGTATTAAATTCAAAATCTTGAGGCTCCATAATCGTTACATGTTTATGGAGCCTTTTTATTGAAACATTCTCGGAAACAGGCCATCGGAAATATTTTGCTCTTTAAAGTCATTTATGATAGACGAACTATAGTCTTGAATTGGCAGTTTGAAAGAAGGTACACTTGCCCAGAAAAACAGGTATTGTCAAAGACACCAGATACTTACAGCATTCGGCAGGATTTGCCCATCCGGAAAGTCCGGAAAGGCTAGCCGCAATTTATGAAATGCTGGAAAATCCTTTGATGGATTGGAAATTCACTCACATAGAACCGCGTGAGGCCACCCACAAAGAGATTGAAATGATCCATTCGCCTTCTTATGTACAATTTATTGCCAGTACTGCGGGACAACGCAGTGTATATCTCGATCCCGACACGGCCACTTCACCCGAAACTTATGAAATTGCGAAGCTGGCAGTTGGCGGAGTTTGCAATGCCATCGATAGCGTCATTAAGGGTGAAGTAGATAACGCTTTTGCTTTTGTACGTCCACCGGGGCATCATGCGGAAAAAGATACCGCCGCCGGCTTTTGCGTATTCAACAATATTGCCATCGGGGCAATGCATGCTATATCGAAATACGGCATGAAAAAAATATTGATTGTGGACTGGGATTTGCACCATGGAAATGGCACCCAGCATAGCTTTTACAAAGATCCGCGGGTTTTATACTTTTCCACTCACCAATATCCTTATTATCCGGGGACGGGAAGTTTGCAGGAATTTGGCCAGGGAGAGGGAGAAGGTTACACTGTCAACGTCCCTTTACGGGAAGGCGCAGGTGATGTCGCCTTCGTAAAAATATACCGCAATGTCTTACAGCCGCTGGCGTTGGAATTCAAACCGGAACTGATTTTGTTGTCCGCCGGTTTCGATACCCACTTTCAAGACCCGCTGGGCGGAATGCGCGTAACACCGGAAGGATTCGCAGCCATGGCGCGCATATTACTCAATATTGCCGAAACATGTTGCCAGGGACGCTTTGTAGCCGTGCTGGAAGGCGGTTATCACGTCGTTGGATTAACCAGATCGGTAAAGGCTGTCCTGGAAGAGATGCTTGATGAAACACATGTTTCAGAAGAGAGGCTCTCTCATCTTGAAAAAGATGCCGATGAAGAAACCGAACAATTAATTAATAAAGTCATTTCCAGAATTCGTCCCTACTGGAAAGTGTTCTAAGGAGATTATGTTTTGAAAATAAGTTCCCGGGAAGTTGAATATGTGGCACATCTGGCACGCCTGGAAGTAACGGAAAAGGAAACTGAAAAATTTACCGCCCAGCTCAATGATATTCTACTCTATATAGATAAGCTAAATGAATTGGATACGAAAGGCGTGGCACCAATGAGCCATGCTATTGCTGTAACTAACGCTTTTCGCGAAGATAAAATATTGGATTCTATCGGCACAGAAAATTCATTGACCAACGCGCCGGATGCGCGGGGTGAATTCTTCCGGGTACCCAAAGTCATCGACTAACGACTTTGGAAAAAGTTCATCTACTGCGTTGTGCTGCAACCTTCGTCATTGCGACGTACGAAAATAGTACGCCTCATTCCTCAGGTTTTGCACGCCTTGTATCTGAATCTTTTTGCAAAGCCGTTTAAAAAATTAAAATACCGATTTGTGTAACAATGTTATCAAGGAGACTATGGAGTTAAATCAGTTTACCATTCATGAATTGCAGGAAAAAATCAAAAACGGCGACGTGTCGGCAACACAGATTACCGAGTCTGTTTTTTCACGAATTGACGCCGTGGAAGAACGAGTGCATTCCTACATCCGTTTGATAAAAGATGAAGCTCTTGCCGCTGCGGCAAAAGCTGATGAGAACATTAAAAAAGGCGATATAAAACCATTAACCGGAATTCCCATTGCGTTGAAAGATATTGTCTGCACTAAAGGCATCATCACGACATGCGGTTCGCACATATTGCATAATTTTGCACCGCCTTATAACGCCACCGTCGTGGAAAAACTGACGTCTGCCGGAGCAGTATTTGTCGGCAAAACTAACATGGACGAATTTGCCATGGGATCTTCGACGGAAACTTCGTATTTCGGCCCTACCCGCAATCCCTGGGATCTGGAAAGAATTCCGGGCGGCTCCAGCGGCGGCTCCGCAACGGCGGTTGCCGCGGATGAATGCATCGCTTCCATCGGTTCCGACACCGGCGGTTCTATCCGCCAGCCGGCGGCGCTTTGCGGCGTTGTCGGAATGAAACCGACGTATGGACGTGTCTCTCGATTCGGACTTATCGCTTTCGCGTCTTCGCTTGATCAAATCGGACCTTTTACCAAAGATGTAGAGGACTGCGCTATTATGATGAATGTTCTGGCCGGATATGATGCAAAAGAATCAACTTCCGTTCCCATGGAAGTGCCCGATTACCGGCAATTTGTCGGACGTGATATCAAAGGCTGGAAGATAGGAATTCCCAAAGAATATTTTATTGAAGGCATTGATCCGGAGGTGACCGCTGCCATTAAAAAAGCAATAATGGTAATCGAACAAAGCGGCGGACAATGCGTGGATATTTCTCTGCCGCATACTCAATACTCTGTAGCTACTTATTATATCATCGCTCCGGCAGAGGCCAGTTCCAATCTGGCACGTTACGACGGCGTTAGATATGGCTTCCGGTCGGCCGATGTTCGCGAGCTTTTAGAAATGTACAGAACAACCCGCATGCAGGGATTCGGCGCGGAAGTTAAAAGAAGAATCATGATAGGCACCTACGCCTTGTCTGCCGGGTATTACGATGCTTACTACAAGAAGGCTTCCCAGGTGCGGGCGTTAATCAAGCGAGACTTTGAAGAGGCTTTTAAAAAGTGTGATGTTATACTTACTCCGACAACGCCGACACCGGCTTTTAAGATCGGCGAAAAAACAGATGACCCGCTGCAGATGTATCTTTCCGATATTTTCACCATATCAACAAATCTGGCGGGAATACCTGGAATTTCGGTTCCCTGCGGATTTACTTCCGGCGGCCTGCCGATAGGAGTGCAATTTCTGGCCGGCCATTTTGAGGAAGGAAAATTAATTCAAATCGCCTCTGCTTACGAGAAAAACGCCAAAATTGAAAAGAGGAGGCCTGCGTTATAATGGATTTTGAAACAGTCATCGGGCTGGAAGTTCACGCCCAAATGTTAACCGACACAAAAATTTTCTGCGGCTGCTCCACAAAATTCGGCGCATCGCCCAACAGTCATACCTGTCCCGTTTGTCTGGGCATGCCCGGAGTTCTGCCGGTCTTGAATAAAAAAGTTGTCGAATACGCCATGAAGATGGCGCTGGCAACAAACTGTGGAATAAATAAATCCTGCGAGTTTGCGCGTAAAAATTACTTTTATCCCGATCTGCCCAAAGGATACCAGATATCCCAATACTCCTATCCTCTGGCGGAACACGGCCATGTTATTCTGGATATAAACGGAGAGCAAAAGAAAATCGGTATCACGAGAATTCATATGGAAGAGGACGCCGGCAAGCTGATGCACGACGAACACAACCCAGTAAGTTACGTTGATCTGAACCGCACCGGCGTTCCGCTGATTGAAATCGTCAGCGAACCGGATATGCGTTCATCCGAAGAAGCGGCCGACTATCTCAAACGCCTGCATGAAATTCTGGTTTATCTGGAAATTTGCGACGGGAACATGGAGGAAGGATCGTTTCGCTGCGATGCAAATGTATCCATCAGACCTAGAGGTCAGAAGGAATATGGCACCAGAACGGAATTAAAAAATATGAATTCCTTCCGCAATGTACAGCGCGCATTGGAATATGAAATCAAGCGCCAGCAATATCTTGTGGAAAACGGCGGCACGGTGATTCAGGAAACACGTCTGTGGGATGACGCTCAAGGCGCCACCAATTCCATGCGCAGCAAGGAAGAAGCGCACGACTACCGTTATTTCCCTGATCCCGACTTGGTTCCGATTTTGGTTGATGACGCCTGGGTCGAAAAAATCAAAAAAGATCTTCCCGAATTGCCGCTGGTCAAACGGGAGAGATTCGTCAAGGATTATCAAATTCCCGCTTACGACGCCGGCGTACTGACAGCCGACAAGGCGCTGGCGAATTACTATGAAGAAGTGGTCAAGCTCTGCGCCAAACCCAAAGTCGCCAGTAACTGGATTATGGGCGACGTTATGAAATTTCTTAATGAAGATAAACTCGATATCCGTCAATGTCCCATCAAGGCGCAATCCCTGGCCGATATGATCCGGCTGATTGAAGAAGGCACCATCAGCGGTAAAATGGCCAAAGAAATAGTCGAAGATATGTACAAAACCGGTAAATCGCCGCAAATGATTATCGAAGAAAAAGGCCTGGTGCAAATTACGAATGAAGGCGAACTGGTAAAGACTATCACTGCCATCATCGAAGCCAATCCAGGGCAGCTTAAGGATTATCGCGGCGGCAAGGAAAAACTTTTCGGTTTTTTCGTTGGTCAGGTGATGAAGGCGACTCAGGGCAAAGCCAACCCTCAGCTCGTCAATGAACTTCTTAAAAAGATGCTTGCCGAATAACCACGGGTATGTTCCGCAGCAAACTGCGGAACATAGCACCCTCCGCTGCGCGGGATTGTTCAATTTGCCAATTCCGCTACGCTTCGCTTTCGGAATTGGAGTTTCACAATGATTAGAACAATTTTTTGGAAAAATAACAGTGTAATTTTAATCGACCAGAATGCTTTGCCTATCGCTGAAAAATATGTTGTCTGCAATTCGTATAAAGAAGTAATTTCCGCCATAAAGGATTTAACCGTACGCGGCGCTCCGGCCATCGGCGTTGCGGCCGCAATGGCGGCCGCGTTGGGAGCCCTGCACCTGCCCTCTTTATCTCCAAAAGAATTCCAGAAAAATATTTTAGCCATCTGCGACGAAATCGCAAAATCTCGGCCAACGGCACGCAATCTCTTCTGGGCTTTGGAACGAATGAAAGAAGTCCTTTCTCGAGCAAAACCGGCAAGCCAAAGTAATCTGATTAAAGAACTAATCAATGAAGCGAAATGCATTTGTTCTGAAGATATAGAAATCAACCGGCAAATGGGGAAAAACGGCAGCCCGCTTTTTGCCGACGGAGATAATATCCTGACTCATTGCAATGCCGGCGCCTTGGCAACGGCCGGATATGGAACCGCATTGGGCGTCATTCGCGCGGCCTGCGAACAGGGCAAAAAACTGCATGTATATGTGGACGAAACCAGACCTGTACTTCAGGGCGCAAGACTCACCACATGGGAATTGAAAAAAGAAAAAATTCCTTTCACGCTGATTACCGACAACATGGCGGGATTTCTGATGAGCCAGGGAAAGATTGATAAGATTATAGTGGGAGCAGATCGAATCGCCGCCAATGGAGATACGGCCAATAAAATCGGCACCTATTCTCTGGCGGTTTTGGCCCGGGCGCATCGCATTCCATTTTACATAGCGGCGCCGCTTTCCACAATTGATGTTTCTTTAAAGACGGGAGAGGTCATTCCTATTGAAGAAAGAAAAAGTGAAGAAGTAACGAAGTTTAAGGGAGTTCGCAGCGCACCGGCTGGAACAAAAGTTTATAATCCGGCTTTTGATGTAACGCCGGCTAAATTTATCTCGGCAATTATTACGGAAAAGGGAATCCTTACAAAACCATATTGCATCTCCATTTCCAGTATGCATAAAGGGGAAAAACGTTCATGAAATTGTTTCTTTTTGATTTTGACGGTGTCCTTGTTGACTCATTGGATGTTTATGAAAAAACAGTTACCGATTGTCTCCAGAAAATAAATCAGCCGTTAACACGTGGCAGAGAAGAATTTCTGGAGCTTTTTGACAATAATTTTTACGAATCACTGGAAAAGAAAGGCGTTAATTTAGACGTGTTTATGGAAGCCGCCGAAGATATTATCGCGCGTATTGATTACAGCAAAATGAAGCCCTTCAAAGCTATGCTGCCTGTCCTTAATGAACTCAGAAAAAATCATACACTTATAGTTATTTCCTCAAATGACAGCCCGACCATTCAAGAGGCTCTGCGCCTTTATCATTTTAATGGAATATTTCAGGAAATTCTCGGTTCTGATTTTAAGTTCAGCAAAAAAGAAAAAATTATCTACGCCGCAAAAAAATATTCTGGAGCGCCGAACGATATTTACTATATAGGCGACACAACCGGAGATATCAAGGAAGGCAAACAGGCTGGAGTTAAAACCGTGGGCGTAACCTGGGGCTGGCACAGTAAAGAAAAAATGGCCGCGGCCAAACCGGATTATCTTTTTGACAATCCGCATGAACTCTTGCATCTAAATCAGGTTTGAATAAAACATGAAGGAAATATTGGAATACGTCAGTTCGTGGTCTGTTCTGAAATGGATTGTTCTTGTTCTTATTGCCGGATTTATCGGACAGTTCGGCAGGATGGCGGCAGAGGCAATCGCCGGGAAAATACGTGCGCGCCGCGAGAAAAACGAAGTTACGCCGAATGGCTCAACAAACTCATCCGAGTCTCATTCCCCATCAATCAGTGAAATTCCCGATAAAAAACTTGTAAAAGCACTGGCTAAAGCGAAGAAAAAGGAAGCAAAGAAAAAAGTTTAGCCTATTGGGATAAATACTTTAAATGTGTTTCCAGCAGACGATGTTCGTTAAAATCTTTGAGTTTCAGATATTCAGGTGTTGTGCCGGCAAATGCGCATTTGGGAGCAAGGCCGATTAATTCTGATTCCAATATTTTGGCGCCACCCTCAGCCGCCAGAATTTTCACCCGGTCAAAAACCGTCTTTAGCGGCGTTTCTTTATAGTTAAGCAAATTAAGAGACACCTGCGCCACACCGCGGCTTTTTAACATTAATCCGATGGCGCGTACAGATTTTAAACCACCGCCCTTTTCTCTGATTCGCGACGCTATATGCTTTGCAAGATGCATGTCCTCACTAGCCAGATTTATATTATAAGCAACCAGCAAATCTCTGGCACCAACAACAGTAGCACCGGACTGCGCGTTGAATTTTTTCCCTCCTTCATCCGGAATATCTTTCATACGCATCATTTTTTCTGCCAATCCTTCGTATCCACCGCGGCGAACGTCTGGCAATTCTATATACGAATCTTTTCGCGCCGCAAAACCATAGAAATACACGGGAACGCCGAAGCGCTCGCCCAATTGTTTCCCGAAAGAATGGGCCAGATCAACCGCGTCTTTCATCTTCGCCGTCCCCAGTGGAACAAAAGGCACAACATCAACTGCGCCCAAACGCGGATGAGCTCCGGCCTGTTTACGCATATCAATCAGCTCCAGAGCTTTACCGCAGGCAGCAAGCGCCGCGGCAAGCACATCCTTCGGCTTTCCCAAAAAGGTAAAGACACTTCTATTATGATCGGCATCACCGCTAAAATCAGCCAGTTGCACGTCGGGAAATGATTTAAAAACAGCAGCAATCGCCGTGATTGTCCGGGAATCACACCCTTCGCTAAAATTCGGTACACATTCAATAATTTTCATATTTACGCCTGATAAATTTTTATATCCGGCAGTTCGATACAGGTAAGCTTTCCGCCATAAACTACGCCTGTATCAATGCCTATTTTATTCTTCTTGATTAGCGGTCTCTCTCCTATTGGGGTGTGACCGAAGACAACTATTTTACCAATGTCGTGCTCGCTTTCTATAAACTCGTACCTCACCCATAATAAATCATATATTCCCTGCTCGGCCAAGGGTACTTCAGGATTTAAACCGGCGTGAACAAATATATATGTCCCTTCTTCATAATAGGGCCGCAGAGATTGGAAAAAGGTTAGATGATCAGCGGGAATTTTGTTTTTTCTTTTTTCAATATCGTCATAAAGAGAAATACCATAGGAATGAAGGGTGTTGATACCTCCGTTCGTCAAATACATGTCCTCATCCACACCTTCCAGATAGTTCAAAAACATACTTTCATGATTACCGAGGAGACATACCATTTTTTTATATTTGCCTTGTAGATGAAGGACATAATCTATAACTTCCTTACTGAATCGGCCGCGATCAATGTAATCACCGATGAAGATCAGCGTGTCATTTTGTCTGTCGATATCAATCCTGGACATCAGATCTTTAAGCTTTTCCAGACAGCCGTGAATATCTCCTATGGCATAGATTTTATTCATGAGATATTGCCTGATTTCATAACAATTTATTCCAAAAGAGCTTTTGTAAAATCACCGCTGTCGAAAACGCGCAAATCATCCAGGCCCTCGCCGACCCCGATATACCGAACCGGCAGGGCAAGCTCACTGGCTATGCGCACTACCACACCGCCCTTGGATGTGCCATCAAGTTTGGTCAGGACAATGCCGGTCGCTCCGATTTCTTCTTTAAATGTCTTGGCCTGAACAACGGCATTCTGGCCTGTCGTCGCATCAAGAATCAGTAATATCTCCGGCGACAATTCTGGCATTTCTTTGTTAATAATTCTTTTTACCTTTTTCAATTCCTCCATCAAATTTACTCTGGTATGCAATCGGCCGGCAGTATCCACAATAACAACTCCGGAATAACCGGCTTTAATTTTTGCCACAGCGTCAAACACAACAGCCGCCGGATCGGCGTTTGTTTTTTGCTTGATGACCGGAGCGCCCACGCGCTGACCCCAAACTTCGAGCTGTTCGACAGCCGCCGCCCGGAAAGTATCGGCGGCAACCAGCATGACCTCATAGCCATCACTTTTCAGTGAGTTCGCTAATTTGCCTATGGTGGTTGTTTTACCGCTGCCATTGACCCCGATAGTCA
This sequence comes from Deltaproteobacteria bacterium HGW-Deltaproteobacteria-2, assembly GCA_002840505.1. NCBI lineage: Bacteria > Deltaproteobacteria > Deltaproteobacteria bacterium HGW-Deltaproteobacteria-2. Next base: position 133,561 of record PHBC01000003.1, read on the forward strand.
TAATAATAAATGGTTTCCCTTTAGGAATAGACAGGGGCGTCTCCATCTTTTGCAGAATGGCAATCATCCGCTCCTGCAAAATCTTCTTTATTTCCTGAGCGTTCTGCAGTTCATTACGGCTGACGCGCTGTTTAACATCATCAATCAAATCGTAGGTAAACTGGGGACCCATATCCGCAGAAATTAAAAGCTCTTCCAGTTCATCGAAGAGTTCTTTATCCAGAACTCTTCTGCCGAAAATAAGATTGTCCAGATTTTTCGTCAGAGCATTCCTTGTTTTGGTCAGCCCATTTTTTATTTTTTCAAAAAAACTTATCTTTGCCATACATACACCTTTCTTATGCGATGATAATTAATAACCGCTTTTTATGAAGAAGTAAAGCATCAGGTTATACGTTGAAAAAACCGGCAACCCCGGCCCTACGCCGAGGCAGGCTGTGCCAACAAAAATAGCGCTTTGATTTAAAAGTGGGCTAGTTGAGATTGACGGAAACCAGAGAAGATATCCCCTGTTTTTGCATGGTGACTCCAAATAGAGAGTTGGCAACTTCCATTGTACTCTTGTTGTGCGTAATCATAACAACCTGAGATTGCTGGGCAACATCTTTAATCAACCGGTTGAACAGATTGGTATTGGCGTCATCCAGGGCAGCGTCAACTTCGTCCAGAACCAGGAACGGCGAAGGACGGTACTTTAAAATGGCGAAAATCAAAGCAACCGCCACCAGTGACTTTTCACCACCGGACAGCAGATTAACATTTTGTCTTCTTTTGCCGGGAACCTGAATATCGATATCAACTCCTGTTTCCAGCAAATCATTTTCATCAGTCAGCAAAAGTTCTCCGCGGCCTCCCGGAAAGATCTGCGCAAATACGTCCTTAAAGCAGACATTGACGGCTTCAAATGTTTCGGCAAATCTGGCGCGGGAAATTTTATTAATGCGTGTAATTGTCCGTTGCAAAACATTAAGCGAAGTATTCAGATCCGATATTTGTGCCGATAAGAAGTTATAACGTTTATCGAGCTCTTCAAATTCATTAAGGGCAAGCAAATTTACTTCGCCGAATTCATCTATTATTTGCTTATTTTTTTCCAGTAAGGCGATGAGTTCGGTAAGTTTCTCCTCTTCGATTTTCGTAAATCCGTCGACCATGCTTTTCAGGTCAATATCATGTTTCTCGGCAATTATTTTTCTCAAATTTTCGCCATTTAAGGCCACTTCGCGACACTGAATTTCCATTTCATTTATCTGCTGACGTAATTCATCAAGTTTCTTTTTAATTTCCCTGATTTCATTTTCTTTTATTTTCAGTTGCGCGTCTTCCCGATTCTGCGCCGCCTTTTTTTCTGCCAGAACCGTTTCCTGCGCTGCAAAGCCGGAATAAAGTTCCTTGAGTATCGTTTGCTCCGTTTCGATTGTTTGGGTTAATTCGATAATCTGCTTTTCGCAGGAAACAATCTCCTCACCTTTAACCATATCTTCATTTTCTATTGTACTGATATCATTTTGCAGTCGCGATATTGTTCGTAAATCAGCTTCCTTTTTCTCTTCTGAAGAAGCCATCTCTATTTTTTTGTCCGTTAAATAACGCTCCTGTTCATCAATTATCACCCGCGTCTGATCTCTTTCCGCGTTTAAATTGGAAATTAGTGTATTGATTTCTTTTTCTTCTTCATCTTTGCGTAAAAGATCGGCGTTGAATTTTTGCAACTTTTCTTCGGCTTCCACTTCTTCCGCCTTTATGTTTTGCCGGTTAAATTCCAAAACGGCAATTCTCTGCTTTAATCTGTTTGTTTCGTCTCCAAAACGTTCGTGATCTTTTTTTCTACCGTTAATAGCAATTTCCAACAAATGAATCCTGGTTCTCATTTGAGCCAATTCTTCTTCCCATTGAGCTATCATGGCAACAAGTTTCTTTTTTTGATCCGTCTTTACTTCTAAATCTGAAGAGAGCGATGATACTTCGTTTCCCAGTTCATTAATTTCCCTTTTTGTCGCTAAAAGACTTTTTTCCACTGCCGCTCCGCTACCGCCTGTTAACACTCCATGCCGACTGATAATATCTCCATCCGGTGTAACAAAAGTTCCTCTAAAACCATTTTTCTTCCAGAGAGAAAGACCTTTTTCAATTGTTGGTATGAGTAGAACATCGCCTAACAGACATTCGGCAATTTGCTTAAAATCATCATGAACTTTAACTTTCTGCAATAAGTATTCAGCTTCCTGAAGATGTTCTTCGCTGAAAGTTTTTGCTTCATGATTTCTCAAATCCACTGATACAAAACTGCCGCGGCCCAATTGATAGTTTTTTAAATGATCGATAGCACGTACGCCGTCTTCCTGACTTTTGACGACTACATATTGAAGCTTTTCTCCCAAAACCGCTTCCACAGCAGATTCATATTCACGGGAAACATTTATATGATCAGCCACAACTCCGTAAAAATTATCTCTTTGTTCATTATTTTCAATAATCGTCTTAACGCCTTCGTTACTCCACTTATATGCTTCCTGAAATTCTTTCAGAGAAACCAATCGGGATGATTTAACGTTTATCTCTTCCTTAATTTTAGCGATGCTTTCCTCGTTTGATTGCAAATCCGCTTTATATCTCTCAACCTCGCTCGTCGCCATCGTTCTTCTCTCTCCCAACTGAACGATGTCCTCTTCATCCTTGGTTAATTCTTCATTTACCGATGCCAATTTGCCTGTTAAATCAGTAAACAATTTTTTATCATCGTCCAGCTCACGGGTTTCTCTTTCCTCACGTTTTTTCAAATCCTCGATATTTTTGCTCAGACTGGAAATCATATTCTTGAGCTTGGCTTTTTCCGTCACTATATCGATATATAAAATTTTCTTTTCTTCCAACTGAGTATTTGCTGTTTTATCGATATCGTTCAGTTCTTGAACTTTTTGCTGAATTTCGTCATGTTCTGTTTTTAGGACGGCAATTTTACTTTCGGCGTTAGCCGCACTTGTTTGCAGATTTTCAATTTCTACAATCAAATCAGCTTTTTTCGACCGGAGCAGTTGAATTTCCGCTAAATCTTTTTGCTTGCGTTCCGAGGTGTCCTCTGCCTGGCGGCTGGCAAATTCGATATTTTTTTCTTTAATACTGATTGTATTTTTTATCTCGTAGAGTTCCTGCTGGCTTTTGGCTATCAACTCTTCATTTTCCAAAAGTTTCATTTTCAGCTCATCTAACGCTGATTCTTTAGCTTCGAGATTTGCATGAATGCCTGAATTCTCATCTTGAAGTTGGGTTCGCACAGCCTGTAAAGAAGATTCTTTCCCGGCAAGTTCAACATAATTTTGCAGGGCAATTGTTAATTCCGCTTCTTTGCTTTGCTGCTTTATGTTTTTATATTGTTCCGCTCTTTTGGCCTGGCGGGAAATGGTATTGAGCTGAGATTTTACTTCCTTAATGATATCGTTCAGCCGCAAAATATTTTGTTTTGTCGCTTCCATTTTACGGACTGCGGCTTCCTTGCGGCTTTTATATTTGGAGACGCCGGCGGCATCTTCAATAAACAATCTTCTATCTTCAGGCTTGGCTTCAACAAGATTAGACACATGCCCCTGCTCAATCAGAGAATATGTTCTGGCGCCAACACCTGTGCCCATGAAGAATTCTTTGATATCAAGAAGCCGGCAGGGAACCTTGTTGAGATAATATTCATGCTCACCTTCACAAACAACCTTACGGGAAACAGAAATCTCGCTCAATTCGGAATAAGCACCCGGGAAACTTTGACCATTGGCAACCAAAGTCATGGTAACTTCCGCTATGCTTACCGGCGCGGAATCCTGGCTGCCGTTAAAAACAACATCATCCATTTTTGTCCCGCGTAAAGCTTTGACGCGTTGTTCACCCATTACCCACCGGATAGCGTCAACGATATTGGACTTTCCGCAACCGTTGGGTCCAACTATTCCCGTGATTCCGTTGTGAAAATCAAGAATAACTTTGTCGCGAAACGATTTAAAACCGGATATTTCTAACTTTTTTAAATTCATAATTTTTCTGTTTAATGTCTGTGCTGGAATTTATAAAATTCTAGCAAAAGATTATTCCTTTGTAAAGAAAAAATACAACAAATGGTGTTATCTAATAATTTATACCACAATATATAGTACTTTGATCTTCTTTACTTTTTTCCGTAGTTTCCTCAAATAAAGACACTTTATAGACATAAAAAATGCCTAAAATATCAATTCGGGAATAAAAAATTGAAAAACTGAAGATTTACTATATTTGCAGGAGCTTGTATCACAAAATGAGCACAATGCAAATGTTTGGCTAAAGTTAATTATTATCCCAGCAATTTCAATGCAATCAAGGCTGCTGCCCTGGCATCACTTAATGCTTCATGATGATTCAGATCTATTCCATAATGACTACAAACAGTCGACAGCTTATGATTTGAAAGATGGGGCAAATTTCTGCGTGCGGCCTGACAAGTGCAGAAACTGGTTGGCAATTTGTATTCAATTCCATACTTCCCACAACAGGCCATTAATACATTTATATCAAAAATTGCATTATGCGCTACCAGTATATCCGAATCCGTTAAATACTCGGACATTTCCCTCCACAATTCACCGAATAAAGGGAATTTGCTTACTTTTCCAGCGTCTATATTGTGTAACTCAGTGAAGAACGGAATAAAGAAATTAGGGGATGGTTTTATGTAACTCGAATATGTTTTTACTATTTCACTGTTTTTAACAACGACTATTCCTATCTGACAGGCGCTGGTTTTCTCGTAGTTAGCAGTTTCAAAATCAATCGCCGTAAAATTCAGGTTACCTCTATTAACAGCAACCTTGTTTGTACGCGCTTGTGTTGTTTCCATAATTCGCTTTTACCAATACTTCAGGTGGAGAACTATTTTAACTGCCTGAAGCTGTCCACTTCTTTCTTCAACCAGGTGATCCAGTCTTCTATACCCGATCCTGTTACACAGGAAACCTCTATGATGGTGATGCGGGGATTTAAAGCCAAGACTCGTTTACGCATGGCCGCCATGTCAAAATTGCTGAGAGACAAATAATCAATTTTATTAACGAGCAGTACATCACAGATGGAAAACATCAGTGGATACTTAAGAGGTTTGTCGTCACCCTCCGGAACGCTCAGGATCATCACATTTTTGTGAGCGCCGGTATCGAACTCGGCAGGACAAACAAGATTCCCTACATTTTCGATGATAATAAGATCCAGATCGTTCACAGCCAGGGCATCAATACCTTGAGTAACCATAGTAGCGTCGAGATGGCAGAATCCACCCGTCCTGAGCTGAACGGCTGAAATGCCCTGGGCGGCAACCTTTTCGGCATCCACTTTGGAATCGATATCAGCTTCAATCACACCGAGACGCAATTTTCCTTTTAGATTGGCAATCGTTTGAAGAATCAGACTGGTTTTACCCGAACCCGGTGAAGACATTAGGTTCAAAAGCATGGTTTTTGTTTTTTTGAGCCGTTCCCGAACTTCAGTAGCTACTTTGACGTTGTCCGCCAGGATTTCCTCTTTAACTTCTATCAGCCTGACCTCTTCCACTATTGTACCTCCATATCCTTGATGTAATATTCCCTTCCGGAAACAAGCGTGATGTTTTTTCCTCCGCAGGCCGGGCAGACAAGATCACCTAAACTTGCCGCCTCGGCTTCATAAGAAGTGGAACAAGCGCTGCATTGCACCATGATCGGCATTCGCTCGATTTTGAGTTTTGCCCCTTCGGCCAAAGTGCCCTTGCTCAGGTAATCAAAATAGCGTTGAATCCATTCATCTTCGAGATCGCTGAGTTTACCTATCTGCAGACTAATAGACACGACTTGACGCACGCTGTTTTTCTCTGCGTGTTTTAATACAACCTTTAAAATACTCTCAGTAACGGGAAGTTCATGCATGTTATCATTTTATTCCTATTTTAATCAGAGCACTATATTTGTCGGATTTATCGACTTAATCTCATCACTTCAATATTATCTCTGATTGGGAATTTAATTCTCCTTTGTTCATTATTTGTTTCAGCAAAACAATACAAATTGTCATGCCTCTTCATTTCTTTTCCTATGCTTTAATGTTTTCAAAATATCCTGTCAAGTAGCTTCGGAAGGCACGAAAAGGTTCTATATTTTTCACAACCTTCATATGCAGGATGGCTCCTTCGAATCCATAAAAAATCAAGCACGCGGCATCAGCAGTATTCAAACTGGCCGGTATTGATTTGTCGCGCTTGGCTTCCTCAAGACATGATTCTATTTGCGCAATGAGAGATCCGATTACGTCTTTCAGATGAACACGTAAACGTTCATTAGTGCCTGCCAGCTCCAGCGAGAGATTTCCGATGGGACAACCCATAGTATGTCCGTTTTGTTGAAAAGCATTTTCGAAAAATTCCAATAATTTTTCCAATCGTTTGACGGGCGGCATTTTCTTGTCACCCAAATAGTGTGTGATGATTCCGCTGATCATTGCACTGAAATAATCAATGATTTCCAATCCGAAATCTTCTTTGCTCTTAAAATAAAAATAGAACGAGCCCTTGGGAATACCCACGGCTTGAAGTATCTGCTGAAGACCAGTGGCATTGTAGCCTTGCGCGTGAATAAGTTCAGCTCCTTTGCGGATGATCTCCTCACGTGTACTTGTTTTGGTCATTACTGATTCTCCCTATGAACAATCGTATTAACTTTGCATAATTTTTAGAAAAGCGTCAAGTCTTCCTTTTTCCTGAAGTACTTTTGCTCCCATTTCCCTGACTGTAGCCGGAATAGAGGGAATTTGTTTTCTTTCAACAAGCTTAATAGCTTCGGCCGGACATCCGGTCACACACAAGCCGCAACCAATGCATTCTTTTGTGTTGACGAATGCAACATCATCTCTCATTTCGATAGCCTTCACCGGACAACGCTCTTCGGCACAAATAGCGCATCCGGTGCAGTCTTCACCAGTGACGTACGCCTCGAAACGGCTTGGCTCAAAAGCATGAAGATGCTTTAACTGTGTTCTCCCCCGCAGAACCGTACAACAGCAGGGGCAGCAGTTGCAGATCAAGTTGGCACGGTCAGCACTGTTATTACTTGTATGGACCAATCCAGCCTCTTCCGCCTGATCCAACACCTTCAGCCCATCTTCTTTGCTGATCTGACGAGCAAACCCTCTCTCCACAAGGAATTCAGCTGCTTCACCAAAGATAAGACATACTTCCTTAGGTTTGTCACATTTGCCCACGCTGACTCTGCAGGCGCATTTGGTCAGCGCAATGTAGTTTGCATTGTTAATGAAATTTTTGACCTCTTCATAGGGATGGACTCTGTCTTGCGCTGTAATCGATTTTTCCACAGCGATTACTCTCATGAGCGGTGTCGGCTGACCGGCAAAGGAAGCACCAAGCGCTTCATGATGATAGTCTTCCCATAGCTGGCCCAGGCGCTGATGCATGGGTGTTCCACCACCTTTCATAAAGGGAAACTCAAACACACCGGGAATAAGTGGAAGCAAACTGTATAACTTTTCTCCTTCTTTATTCTTCGAATAAATAATTCCTTTGTTGGCCATTGATTCCAAATTTTTTTTTGCTATGTCCTCCGAAACTTCAGCCAGCGTTGCTATACTGGAGGCACTTTTAGCTTTATAGCTCATATTGACGGCAAGAGCCGCTTCCTCCGGCGTAAAAAGTATGTGTAGTATCTCATTAATTGACTTTGCTTTTGGCGCCGTCGACGGATGTGAATCCAGAATTTCTCTTAATCGTTCGTAAATATCCATGGTCTTTCTCCTTTACTTTTAACTTGTCCAATAATATAATAGACCGGTCGTCTACAAGTCAAGAAATATTTTTTCATGAATAAAACTAAATCCTTTTATCCTCAAAGTTGCAGTATTAGCAACGGCAGATTAAAAGTTTAATTATATTGAATATTTTTTGGTTCACGCGATTATAATCAAGCAATAGTGAATCTCGTTTTAAAGAAGACGGGAGTTGGTTTTTCTTGGCGGAACTATACCATTAAGCAGCAATAGGCAGGCTCATCGAAAGGTGGTAAATTACAGGCAACCTGATTCTTTGCTTGATTAGGGCTGTTTCGTACTTGATACGGTATTTTCAGATGCAAGGCACACGACATGTGGCGCATCCGGCATTCGCCGGATTCACTGCGCAAATGCAAAGCCCAGTGCATACAGGCAGCGTTTTGTAAAAGCCTCCAGCTTTTACCGGTGAGGAATATTCCTAATATTTATTGCGCTTCCCATACGGGAATGCACGTCCGGTCAACAGCCCCTTTGTCTATATTTCTCCCCCTGCTCTGTGGCCTTCATGGATAGCCTCCAGAACGCGGCGAGGACTTTTGGCGTCACCAACTATTATATAGGGAATGCTCAACTCTTTGAGCACATCTTCCAGAGAATTATCCGACTTGGCACCCATGGCAGTCACTATCATAGCTGCATTCTCCATACGTTCTGTATCTCCCTGGCGATAACGCACATCTCCTGCTTCAATGCATGTTACCTGAGCACCAAAGATCAGCCTGCCACCGGCACTTTTGATGCGTTTGTGCAACCAGTATCCATGTGCCGTTAACTTTCCAACCGGAGGAAATGCCTGCATCTCGAGAACCGTAACAGGTATACCTTTGGATAGCAAATAATCAGCTGTTTCCATACCCACATAACCAGCTCCCAGAACAACAGCCGGACTTTTAAGTTCAACCTTGCCTGTAAGAACGTCACGGGCATCAACCACCTTTTCTGAGTCAAGGCCGGGGATGGGAAGCGTGACCGGATATGCACCGCAGGCAAGGATCACAGCCTCAGGCATATGTTGTTTTATTTCTTCTTTGCTGATCAGGTTTTGACAATGAACAGGTGTGGAACTTTTTTTCAGCTGACGCAGCGACCAGATAAGCCAGTCCTTGAAAGCCGATTTGTGCGGCGGCTGGCTGGCTGACAACAACTGCCCTCCGGGTTTTTCTTCCTTCTCAAATACTTTTACTTTATGCCCACGCGCTGATGCCGCCATAGCAGCCGACAAACCAGCCGGTCCGGCACCGATGACCCATACGCGCTTGGAAGGTTTTGCCTTGGGGGCTTGCCCCTTATGTTCGCCGCCGCATTCGGGATTGAAACTGCAGGTAGCCGACTTCATTTCGAAACTCAAGCGCTCAATACACCCCTGATTACAGGCTGTGCACCAGCGTATATCGTCAAGAGCTCCATCGCGAACCTTGTTGATAAAGTCGGGATCGGTAAGATGTTGACGTCCAAAACTTATAAGATCGGCGTCGCCCCGCGCGATAGCCTGATCGGCCAGTTCCGGATTATTGATACGCCCCACGCCAATAACAGGCACATGTACAACATCCTTAAGCGCGCGGGCACGGAACAAATTGAAACCGGGCTCTGTATCCATGGAAGCGATGGACAAACCGCCGGGTGTGGAATAAACTCCCACGGAACAATGAATGGCATCAACTCCGGCAGACACCATCATTGGCGCAAATTTCTGCATGAAGGACAAATCATACCCGCCGCGTACCAGTTCATCGGCCGATACGCGAATCCAGACAGGAAAATCATTACCTACTTTCTTACGCACCGCCGCAATAATTTCTAAAACAAACCGCGCGCGGCTTTCATCGCTCCCTCCGTATTTATCATCGCGTTGATTGGAAAAGGGAGAAAGGAATTGATTTAAAAGATATCCATGAGCTCCGTGGAGCTCCACAGCATCGAAGCCCGCCTCCTTTGCGCGTCCGGCCGCGCTAGCGAAGGCCTCGACAAGCTGGGTAATTCGTTCCAAGCTCATAGCCTCACATGGCTGGCCCAGGATAACGCTGGGTATAGCCGAAGGTGCCTCGGGAATAGTGCCTATCGCATCTTCAAAAGTTTCACGGCCGGCATGATGGAGCTGAAGCGCAGCCTTAGCTCCAAAGAGATGCAATGCCTCAGGAATGCGCGCCAACCCCGGAATAAAGGCATCACTCCAGATGCCAATCTCATTGGGAAAACCCTTGCCGCGTGCATCAACCGCGCAAACTTCGGTTATGATCAGGCCGGTGCCACCCTGTGCTCGCCGTGAAAGGTATGCCACCAGCCTGTCGCTGACCGTGCTGTCGGGATTGCCGTATCCCGTACCCATAGGCGGCATAACCGCCCGATTCTTTAAAGTCATACCATTAATGGTCACAGATGAAAAAAGATGTGGGAATTGCATTTAAGATTCCTTTTAATTGATATTTAATAAAACTTTGCGAAACATAATGTCAAATATGAAACTACACCATTTACCAGACTTCAGGAAACGCCATATTTGTATACATATCCTCAAGCTTACTCTTGTGTCCACGTTCCATCGTGGCCAGCTCAAGAAAGATATTCTTTTGCGCTGCGTCCGTGCTGACATTTGCCAGTTGAGTATACATCTGCATTGCTTCCAGTTCATTCTTGATCGCAATTACAATACCTTCAACAGGTTTGAGATCGGCAGTCAATGGCGGTGTAACAAGCGCATCCACAATTTTGTAATCTGTCGATTCCGAGAAATGCATTTTCTCCGGAGCTTTGGCAAGGAACCCCTCTAAAGTACGCTTGTGTTCTTTTTCTTCTTCGGCAAGTTTGCTGAAAATAGATTTGATGTTTTTGTCCTTAGCCTTTTTTGATACTGCACTGTAAAACGCATTCGCTTCGATTTCACGTTCTATCGCGGATGAAATTATTTTCCTGTATTTATTTTGATCCATTGTTTTGTTCTCCTCGGCAAAATGCCTTTTAAAATTTAAGCGGGTTATTTGGAATTATTCTTGCTCCATCAATTACTGCATCCAAATCAATTAGGCGTCACAAAATAAATTATTATTGAAATATAACAAAGCGAATTTGTAATGTCAAACGACTTTGGAGGATACCTTCAGCAATTTGCCTGGAAACGCATATCGTCCTATTTTTAAGCTTATACCGTTGATAAAGCTCGATGAAAAAAATGCAGGACTTAGTGCCTCCTCATTTGCAATGACATTTGATAAAATATTGTGGAATGATAAAAGGATTTCAAGAAAAACTGTTTCGCATATCTAAGATAGACACCATATACAAATGTTTAGGTATTGGAAGTAACGTGATAATTACCGTGTGAACTTTTTTAACGCTACGATTCAAAACAAACTCTGTCTTTTCCGTTTTTCTTCGCCTGGTACATGAGCTGATCGACCCGGTGAATAAAGGCTTTTATGTCCTCCTGCGGTCTGTACTGTGCAAGCCCAATGCTCACAGTCATATGTATGTCTTTTTTACTCGATTCAATAGGGAAAATCTCTTTTTTGAATTCTGTTCTGATTCTTTCCGCCATAATGGCGCCGTCCCTATCTGTTGACATGGGCATGATGATCGTGAATTCCTCTCCACCATAACGATAGCCCGAATCAGTTTGCCGTATACATCTTTTAATCACCTGGCCCAATCGCGATAAGATAACATCTCCTTCGAGATGACCATATGTGTCGTTTATTTTTTTGAAATCGTCCAGATCAAGGAGGAGAAGAGTCAAGGGCTGTCCGTAGCGGTTTGTTCGTTCGATTTCAATTTTTAGCTGTTGATAAAAATACATGGAATTGTAAAGCTGACTCAGATTATCGACAATACTGAGTTCACGATATCTTTCTTCACTTTCTCTTAGTTTTTCCTCCGCCTGCTTACGATCCGTTATGTCTTGCACAAATCCATTGAAGATAACCAATTTACCTTGATCATTGTATTCCGCAGGATTGCCTTTTGCCCAAATCCAGCGAATTGCACCATCCCTGCGCCTGATGTTACATTCGAATTCCCATGTTGTTCCAGCTAATAACGCATTATGGAATTTGTCATCGACGTCATTGCGATCCTCAGGAATAACGTGCTCAATAAACATTTCATACGTCCATTTTGGCAAAAGAGTTTCATAACCAAATATCTGGTCGTGGCGCAAAGACCGCCAAGCTTCACCCGTCAATACGTTGAGTTCCCATATGCCCATTTCACTGGTTTGAATCGAAAAATTCAACCTTCTCTCGTTTTCCTTTATCAAATTCTCCATTCTCTTGCGTTCGGTAATATTGCGAATCGATTCAATGGCACCTATAATCTCGCCGCGTGAATTATAAAGTGCCGTGGCGCTACCCTGAAAATATTCCTTTTCACTTCCTAAATGGGTAATATAGTTTTCCCCGGAAATGGTGTTGCCGTGCCAAGTTACAAAGTCATACCCGCCTTCAATCTTACCGTCTTGTTTTATAGCAATGTCGATGAGAATGGGACGACGTTCCCCGTAGAAGGGTAGAGCATATTCATAGTTACCCTTACCAAGCATATCTTCCGCTTTCACGCCGGTAAGTTCCTCCATGGCATAGTTCCACGCTGTAACCTTTCCTTGGTGGTCGATTATCATCGTCGGATCGGGGAAGAACAAGATAATCTCCTCCAGATGCCGTTCCAATTCACTAAGCATTAGTTCCGCCTTTTTGCGCTCGGTAATATCACGGGATAGACCGAGAAGACCCATCACTTTGCCATCTTTGTCGCGAATGCCGCTTACATTATTTTCCATCCAAACAACGGAACCATCCTTGTGATAATACTCGACCTCAATTTTCACGCTTCTATTTGGATCGGTATAGCCTTTTTTTTCATGCTGTAGCTCATCAAGCAATTGTTTTTGTATTCGCGCTAAAGACGAAGGCGTTATTTGATCTATAACATTCTGGGACATTCGTTCTTCCGGTGTGAATCCGAGAATCTTTTCAACCGATGGGCTTACATAGGTTGTCTGTAGATTCATGTTCAGCGTCCAGACAATATCGTTCATTCTTTCAGTTAAAAAACGATATTTGGCCTCACTATTCTGAAGCGCTTCCTCCGCCTTCTTGCGATCGGTCTGATCATCCGCATGCACAATGATCAGATCTGGAGAAACGAAAGCATAATGAACAGACAGATATTTCCCCGGATAAAATAATTTCGAGACAACGTCTCGTCTAATAACAGAATGTTCCGTGAAGCATTGTCTCATATCCTCAAGTATCTGCGGCTTGTTTTTATAGAGGCTTTCTGCGCTTTTATCCAGGTAATTGCATACGTTGTTGCCGGTAATTCGAACCGCGGCAAGATTAAAATCGATAAGATAAAAATCATCCCCTCTTTTCTGCCATGTGAAGGTTGGTATGGGGCTTTCCTGATACAGGGTTTTTAATCGTTCTTCACTATCGCGAAGCTCCTCCTTGATTCGCTTGCGTTCAATCGCATAACGAATAGAGCGGCTAAGCAAATAACTATTTATATGCCTTTTAATCAAGTAATCTTGAGCACCGGCCTTTACTGCTTCGATAGCAAGTTCTTCATCGCTCAGACCCGTCTGGACAATTATAGGAATTTTGTTGTTATTGAATAAGACCGCGTAGAGCGTATCAATCCCCTGAGAATCAGGTAAACCGAGATCCAAAAGGATGACGTCAATACCATCGCCTTTCAAACACTCCAAACCTTTTGAAAGCTGGTCGGAATGGACTATCTCGAAAACATTACGGCTGTCTTCCGACAGCATCTCCCGAATCAGCCTGACATCGCCCGGATTGTCCTCAATTAACAGAACCTTAATACGCTTACCGTTCATCTCCATCCCTTCATCTATTTCGACGGAAGTTTAACAATAGTGAACCAAAAATCTTCAATTGCTTTGACGACTTCAATAAAGCAGGCAAGATTTACAGGCTTCGTAATATAACAATTAGCATGAAGACTATAGGCTTTCAGAACATCTTCCTCCGCCTTTGATATAGTTAATATAACCACGGGAATTGTTCTTAAATCTTCATCATTTTTTATCTCACTTAATACCTCTCGTCCATCCTTCCTTGGTAAGTTCAAATCCAGAAGAATCAAGTCCGGGCGGACTGCATTTTGAAAATTCCCTCTTTTGAAAAGAAAATCCATTGCTTCCACACCATCCCGTACAACATGCAAAACGTTTTTCACTTTACTGTCCGCGAGCGCCTCCTCTGTCAATCTTACATCGCCGGGATTGTCTTCAACCATTAATATTTCAATCGGTCTCATACTATTCATTTCGGCACTCATACATTTCCTCCTTGCAATGAAATTGTGAAGAAAAATTTTGATCCTTTCCCAGGTTCGGATTCCACCCATATACGCCCGCCATGCCGCTCCACAATTCTTTTGCAGATGGCCAACCCGATTCCTGTTCCCTGATATTCCTCTCTGGCATGCAGTCTCTGAAATATAACAAATATTCGTTCATGATATTCCGGAGAAATGCCGATGCCGTTATCACAAACAGAAAAAACCCATTCATCCGGTTCCTTTCTCGCCGTTATATGAATAACCGGACGCTCAGCGCTTCTGAATTTTATAGCATTACTGATCAGATTCTGAAACAATTGTGAAATTTGTGTTTCATCAGCCATTAGGACAGGCAAATCACCGTTGGTTATGATAGCTCCATTCTCTTCAATTAAAGGACCTAAATTAACGAGCACCTGCCCTAAAATCACAGAAAAATCTATTGATTGGAAAGGTTTTCCCCGCGTTCCAACGCGGGAATAAGACAGCAGATCATTGATCAATCGTTGCATGCGATTGGCTCCATCCACAATAAAACCAATAAATTCGTCCGCATCCTGTCCAAGATGATCCTTGTATCTATTCCCCAATAATTGGCTGAAACTTGCTACCATACGCAGCGGCTCCTGCAAGTCATGAGAGGCAACATAAGCAAACTTCTGCAGTTCCGCGTTGGAACGGGCCAGCTCTTCCATTGCATACCCCAGCTTTTTTTCTGCAATCTTGCGTTCGGAAATGTCGCGAAATGTACCCTGAAGAACCTTTCGGCCACCGAGATTAATAACACTTGCCCGTATCTCTACATCCTTAATGATACCATCCTTTGTGATCACCTGGGCTTCAAGTATCTTTCCTTCTGCAGCAGACTTGTGTTTCGTGAATGTCTCTGAAAACTGTTCGCCGGTCTCTGTTTGCGGATGCAAAATGCGCTGATGCTGTCCGATTAATTCTTCCTTTGAACGCCCGATAAGAACAGTGGCGGCATAGTTACAATCTATGATTTCACCAGTTATATTATCAGCTACAAAAATCGCATCAAGTGCCTCTTCAAAAAGCCTACGCCACTTATCTTCAGAGTCTCTCAGCGCTACCTCCGTCATTTTACGTATAGATATCTCCTGCTGAAGATCCTTTGTGCGCTCCTTTACCTGTATCTCCAGTCCGTCTCGTGCCTTCTGCAGCTCGGAATCCCGTAGCTGGATCTGGGTAAGCATTTCATTAAAACCGTCAACCAATGTACCCAACTCATCATGGCTTTCTGTTGTGGCTCGAACGGTATAATCCTTTTCGTCGGATATGCTTTTCGCTGTCGCTGCCAAATGTAAAATAGGCTGGGATATCATTTGTTGCAGTTTCGAAGAAATCAAAAGAGCCATCAAAAGAGCCAAAATCAAAACACTCATTACAATACCGGCATATTGGATTAATCTATTTTCCATTTCACTCAAATCAGATTGAATATAAACCATTCCAATTTGTTCGCCTTCAGAGGTAATTCTTTTGAACAAGACCAGACAATCACCATCAAAACGGTATCCGTCCGTACGATCCTGTAAATTTTGTGGTGCCTTGATATTATTATTCTTACTATAGTCCGCAAATATCTGACCGTTTCGTCCATAAATGCCGGCAGATATAATACTGGGTTTTGTCTTCAGCGGGTTCAACGTTGCTTTAGCGGACACAGGGTCATTAAAAATTAGCGAGGAAGCGCTATTGATACCGATAATATCGGCAAAAATTGTTAGCTCACGCACCATGGTATCGCGAAAGATCATCCCTTCGTAAACAACGAACGCTATACTTGACAACAGCATAACAGAAGCGCTGACTATCATACTGATCCAGATCAATTTTTTCTTAATAGAAAAATACCCGAAACGAACCATTAGTTTTATTCCTGCCTAAACAATACTTATTCGATAATTATCGCCAGCTTCAAAAGTTGAGCACTTATACGTAATCCAGTCTGCTGTGCCGCTTTCACATTGATTTCAAATCTTATATAATTTTTTACCCTTCTGAAATTAATCATACCACCCCGATCTGCAAAATCTTGCATATCACTCACCGTCAGCACTGGTATTTTACGAACTGAATTGAATATTTCTGTCAAATTATCTTTCGCGTCATTTCCGACAAACAAAATATGACAACCGGTAATATCTTCCATCCTGGAGAATCGTTTTACTGATACGGGCTTTTCGTGAATGAATTTTCCGGCAACGACCTCTCTAAGAACCTGAGCAAAGTCGTCATCGCCATAGACGCCGATAATAAAGTATTTTCCTCCCCATCGATCAGGAGGCCATTCGACAAACTTCCCAAAATTATAAATAAATGCCGCCTTCACCTGAGCTTCAGTTGGTTGCCCTTCTTCGGCAAACGCAAGATTGCCGTAACTTAAACAAGCAGAAGCAAAAAGAATTGTCATTAGGGCGCATTTAGAAATAATTGATAAACGGTATTTCATAAAAATTTACCTATCCTTGAAGGTAAAAAACATTTTGCCTATCATGCCCGACAAAACTTAAGCGAAATTACCATTGCCATTGTATCTTCGTATAAAATCCTCTTGGGATTTCACTCTCGACAGAATTCTCCGGATGCTCATTATCCAGTAGATTCTGCCCCACTACCGATAGTTCGATATTCGGTTTAACCTTCCAGGCCAATCGGATATCGAGGCTGCAATAACTGGGAATGTCCAGGGTAGAAATATTGTCTACGTAACGGAACATTGCACTCAGGTTCATGTTGGCTGGTAGATCCAAGTAAGAACGTAAAATACTCTGGTGCCGCGGCACGACCTTTTCCATATCGCTCATGTCTCTTAGATCGGTGCTGTCGGCGTCTTTAAATATATGCAAATAAAATATTGATTGGGAGGCGGTAATACGCCACCATTTAAAAGGCCTGTATTCCGCCGACACCTCTCCTCCAAAGGCCTTGGCCATCAGTTTATGGTCCACATTATATTGAACGATGTAGTGTGCCGGTGCCGGAGTTGTTTCTACGTAAATAAAGGGCGTGCCCTGCTCTATGCTAGGCGTCTCAAAAATGATATCGTAGTGGACGGCCGTATCGAGAGAAAACTTTGAGCCGAAAATGATCCTATGACCAAGTTCATAGGCAATTAGGTCCTGAGGCTGATCGTTTAAATATATGATTCGTGAATAAGCAGGAACAACACCTCCGACCAAGCCCCCAAAAGTCGTGCTTTGATACTCGTAATCGAAGCGGGAAGGCGTCCTTACCGACCGTGATGCTGATGCCCAGAATGTCTGTTCACTGGTAGGCGTCCAGAGCAAACGCGCGCTGGGTTGAATCACAAATCCTGTTACGTCGTTATGTTCTATCTTGGAACCCAGGATAAAGTGCAGGCGGTTTCTAATCAGCTCAATGTCGTCCTGGATGAAAGCGCTGTAGAGGTTGAATGTTTCATCCTCGGGACGAAAAAAGGATGTATCCAATCCTGACGTCTTGCTGTTAGTGAAACGGTACCCCACCCCCCAGGTAATCTGCTGCCGCCAGATCCAGGGGAAACGGTGCTGGAAATCCAAATCCACGATGTCTGTGTCGGAATTATAGAGGATATCCTGATGATTGACTTTGTCATAGTAAATTTGAAACGCTAAATCGGATTTCTCACCCAGCTTTCTTTGCCAGCGAGCAACAACATTTCCTCCGTAGGAGTCATCTTTATCTGTAACGATCTGTGAATAAGGCGCACTGTAAGACGAAACGCTGCCGTAAAGTCCTATTCTCGCACTGTGAAAATCGCCATGAACGGTCAGGGAGTCATTTTCGGATAGATCTTTATCGGCGCGGAAGCCCACCTGTCCCATCTGCCATTCATCATATTTGTCCATATCGGGATTGTCATGATTGAGGCCATCACGATCAGAGTATTTGGCGTAAACGCGGTAATATAATCCCCCTTTACTTTTTCCTCCATAACGGACATTTCCGAATATTCTTTCCAAGGTTCCGGCGCCTAATGACACGATCCCGCCCTGGGTATCCTTTGCGCTCTTGGTTATGATGTTGACGATGCCGGAGATGGCGTTCGCCCCCCAGTAAGTGCCGCCGGGTCCCCGAACAATCTCGATGCGTTCCACATCTGCCAGCATCACGTCGTTGTCTTCCCAGTAGACGCCGCCGAAGACAGGGGTATAGATGCTCCGACCGTCAATCAGTACCAGAACTGTCCTCGTAAGCCGCGTGGCGGTACCACGTATCGAGACAGCCCATTTGTTGGAGTCGATGCGTTCCACATCGACTCCCGGCGCCATGCGCAGCACCTCCGGGATATTGGTAGCGCCTGATCTTCGGATATCCTCGTCGGTAATAACATATATTGCCGCCGGTGTCTCAAAATACTTATTCGGTTCCTTTGATACAATCGTCACTTCAATGTTCATCAGATTCTCGATGCTCATTTCCGTCAGATCGTGACCGAGTTGTGGACCCTTTTTGATTTCATCGGAGAACACCGGACTTGCCAGAAATACAACCACAGCAGCAGAAAGGATTATTTTCACAGGTATTCTTCTGTGATGTGGCAGGAAGGTCACCTTGCCACAGTATTCAAATAAAGCAGTATCATGAAGCACCTTCTTAAAAGCACCCGACAGGCTCTGCGAAATTTTCCTGAACATCAATAAATAATTAGATATGTTCATTTTGGTTTCCCTTCTTTCCTTAAAGTTCTAAAGTTATAAGTTGAAAACCTTGTTCTAAAAATAATTTAAGACAGGCATCTACAACCTTATTGTCATAAAGGATTCCTCTATTCTTCTTGATTTCCTCAAGGGCAGCCTCAATGCCCAGGGAAGGACGGTAAGGTCGATGTGAAGCCATGGATTCCACCACATCGGCAACGGCCAGAATGCGTGACTCCAGAAGGGTTTTTTCCGCAAACAGCTTACTCGGATAACCCGAACCATTCACTCTTTCATGATGCTCCAGAACTATCCTGGCAACGGGCCAGGGGAAGTCAATGTCCTTCAATATATCGTAACCGGCCTGAGGATGGAGTTTGATGATACTGAACTCGATATCCGTTAGTTTTCTTGGTTTGCTGAGAATTTCTGACGGGATGGATATCTTGCCAAGATCATGGATGGTAGCGGCCATGCTTATTCCATTGATTATATCAATAGGAAGGTTCATATCTGTGGCAATAGCACGAGCCAGATCAGCCACCCTTCGTTGATGACCAGCCGTGTAAGGATCCCTCGTTTCAACGGTTACGGCAATAGCCTGAACAGTCGCTTCCAATGCCTTTCTTATCCGATCCTCCGTAATTTTTCGGTCGGTAATATCATGGAGATTAATAATTCCACCTTCAATCACTGCATCGCGCACCAGGCTGCTTCCCACACCATCGAATGTGCGCCAGCTTCCATCCTTGTGTTGAAGACGTACTTCAGCTCGCGTAACAGAGGTGTTTGTATTATTTTCCAATGTAGTGACCGCATCGATTACGATGCTCAAGTCATCCGGATGAATACGCTCAAATATGCTTGAGCCGATCCTTTCTTCAGGTTTGAATCCCAAAGTTCTTTCGACCGCCGGATTTTCATAAGTTATGACTCTTTCCCGATTCACGAGAACAATAATATCTGAAGACTGCTCTGCAAGAGTCCGAAACATTTGTTCCTCGCTTCGTAATTTATCCTCTTCCAATTTGCGTTCAATCGCGTAACGAATAGAGCGACTGAGCAAACAACCATTCATCTGCCCTTTGATCAAATAATCCTGGGCGCCGGCCTTTACTGCTGCAATCGCCAGTTCTTCATCGCTCAGGCCTGTCTGGATAATGATGGGAATTTTGTTGTTTTCGGATAAGATAGCGTGGAGCGTATCAATCCCATGAGAGTCAGGTAAACCGAGATCCAAGAGGACGACATCGATACAATCGCCTTTCAGACATTCCATACTTTTTGAAAGCCTGTCAGCATGAACAATCTCGAAAAAATTACGGCTGTCTTCTGACAGCATCTCTTGAATCAGCCTGACATCACCCGGATTGTCCTCAATTAACAAAACCCTGATATGCTTTTCGTTCATCTCCATATCCTCATCTATTTCATCGAAAGTTAAACAATAATTAGCTAATAACTTTTAATTGCTTTGAGGACTTCAATAAAACATGCACCATATACAAGCTTCGCACGGAGATTAGAATTTCAGAATATCTGCCTCTGCTTTTGAACAGCTAATGCTGCCATAAATTTGGTCTTAGAATTGACTTGCTTTATGAATATCATGCCATAAATTTAAATTAATGCCAGTTATATAATAATCAATGGAAAAGTTGATGAACTGAGAAAATAAACAAAATACCATTAAAGGAAGAAATTCATCAATCCCGGCAAGCTAAGCTATTGGAATACTAAGAATGTCTTTAATATCCTCCGCTTACGGCTGGATAACCCTGACAGCACTGGCTACAGGATACTTCGACTTACAGGTTGCAGTTCACTTCGTTCCTGAACAAGGTGTCACTAATCCCGCGTCGCTACGCTCCTGGGATAGTTCGACTTACAGGTTGCAGTTCACTTCGTTCCTGCGACCTGAGTCTCACTAAGTACGCCTTCCAGCTCCGTTCCACATTTGGGGCATTTATTGCCCTGCAAGTTATTGCGGACAATCCTAAAACCGTAGCGTTCGATCAAAAGATTCCCGCAATTAAAGCAATAAGTGTTTTCACCTTCATCTCCCGGTACATTACCGCTATATACATATTTTAATCCGGCCTGTTTTCCTATTTCTACAGCGCGATGCAACAAGGCAACCGGAGTTGCCGGCAGATTCTGCATTTTGAATTGAGGATGAAAACGGCTTATATGCCAGGGAGTTTCTACTCCCAAATTAGCAATAAATTGCGCGATGTCTTTTAGTTCTTCTTCGCTGTCATTTAAGGTGGGAATAAGCAATGTGGTTATCTCCACCCATATCCCCTTCTCTTTCATTTTTTTTAAACTTTCCAGAACCGGATTTAACCGGGCTCCGCATTTTTTCTTGTAAAAATCGTCGCGGAAAGATTTCAAATCCACATTGGCAGCGGATAAATAAGGAGCTATTGTTTCAATTGCTTCGGTTGTCATAAAACCGTTGGTGACAAAAACATTTATTAAGCCGTTTTCTGCGGCGATTTTTGCGGTATCGTAAGCCAGCTCAAAATAAATTGTTGGTTCTGTATAGGTATAGGCGATTGTTTTCGATCCGCTTTTTTTTGCTCTTGCCACTATTTCCGTCGGCAGAAAATCATCGCCGGTTATCATGCGCGTGGTACGCGGCATTTGTGAAATGTCGTGATTCTGGCAAAAATCACAGCTGAAATTGCATCCCACCGTGGCAATGGAATAGGATCTGGAAGCGGGACACACATGAAAGAAAGGTTTTTTTTCGATGGGATCAATATTTTCGGCTATCAGTGTTCCATAAACCAGTGAGTACAGAACGCCTTCTCTATTTTCCCTTACTCCGCACACACCCCGCTTATCTGGCTTAATCGCGCATCTATGAGCGCACAGATTGCAGCGCACCTGTCCTTCAGAAAGTTTTTCATAAAGCATCGCTTCTTTAATCATTTATCCGCCTGCCTTAAGTTTTTCCCGAATAGCTTCAGGGGCTGTGTTTCTGGCTTTAGCTTCCAGTTTAAATGATTCCATAATCGGGCTCTGCGCCGTCCTGTAAGTGTATTTAACAGGAAATATCAGGCCAACAAAAGCGCCAAAGGGATTTTTTCGGAGTGGGAAAATTTCCTCCAACCCCTCGAAAAAATAATGAACAATATTGGGGAAATAAACGACACTGCCCCATTTAATAGCAGCATCGCCGGCGCAATTTTTTACCATAGTTTTAATTTCAGGAAAACTAAAAAAACGCATTTCCCGCGAAAGGGGGAACCCAAACATTTCTTTCAATCCCTGCTTTGTACCCGCGAAAGAATAAACATTTATAAATCCGATAAAGACCCGACCGCGGCAAACTCTTATTGCTTCTTCAATTATTTTTTGCGGATTAGCAGAGATTTCCAGAACATTAATCAAAGTTACGATGTCAAATTCATTGTCGGAAAAGGGAATGTCTTCAGGTTGAGCCAGAATCAGTTCGACATGGTCGCCGTATTTTTGCCGGACAACATCCAGTTTTTCTTTGGAAGAATCAATTCCTGTTAAAGAACACCATTTATCCTGAAAAAATTGTAAATTGTCCCCAGCGCCACAGCCCACATCAAGAATTCTTTCGCCAGCCAGCGGAGCTACTAAATCCAGAATCAGTTCTTTCTGACGCGAAATAATATAATTTCTTCGCAGTGTCTTCAGTTGTTCATCGGATAATTGGGTTGACTTTTGATCTGAAAACATTTCCATTGTCTCCGGCGAATTCTATATTAAATTATGTATGAAAATTTATACCCTGTTTTTTTATAAAATAAATTCTTTTGATTTCTGTTTTCAACCGCCAATCGCCGACATATTCCGGCATTTCTTTAAACTGTTTTCCGTGCAGATCAGATCATGTTGCTTAGGTTTTAGTAATACGGCATCCCAGAAAAGTTTTTCCAATTCCGCATCGCTGCAATTTTCCCGTAGAGCCGTTTTCAAGTCAACTTCTTTTTCGTTAAGAAGGCAAACCCTCAATTTACCATCAGAAGTCAGGCGCAAACGATTACAGGTTGAACAAAAATGGTCGCTCACCGGATTAATAAAACCGATTTCACCACGTCCGCCTTTTATCTTATATATTTTGGCAGGACCATCGGATTTATTTTTCTTGTTTTTTATCTGTTCCAGTTTGTAGCTTTGTCTGATTTTATCAATTAATTGCGATGTCGGTATATAATCTTCACCATAATCCAGATTTGTTTTTCCAACCGGCATTAATTCAATAAATCGAACCTGAAAGGGTTTGTCTGCGGCTAGTCGGGCAAAGTTCAGAGCTTCATCATCATTAAAACCTTTAATGGCGACTGTGTTGATTTTTATCGGGGCAAAACCGACTTCTTCAGCCCGGGCAATTCCACGCAAAACGGCATCCAAATCTCCGCCGTTAGTAATATGAAAATACTTATCTTTATTTAGAGAATCAAGGCTGATATTTATGCGGCAAATTCCGGCATCAAAAATTTTTTGGGCGAATTCTTCCAGAAGAATGCCGTTTGTTGTCAGGCTTATGTCTCGCAAACCGTCGATTTTTTTCAGTTCGGCAATAAAATCAACAAAGCCCTTGCGGACTAATGGTTCGCCTCCTGTTACCCGCACCTTGACCAATCCCATTTTTACAGCAACGGAAACAATGCGGATTATTTCCTCATAACGCAGAATGTCGTCATGCCCCTGCAAAGATATTCCCTCTTTGGGGCGGCAATAACTGCAATGTAAATTACACCTGTCAGTTATGGAAACTCGCAGGTAATTTATTTCTCTGTTGAATTTATCAAGCATTATCTTTAAAAACCTTTGCTTTTTTATTGCGAAATTCCAATTTAATGAGACTCGCTAAAAATAAATCCCGACAAGTCGGGATGAAGTTTAAAGTGTAAGTCGAATTATACTACATCAATGTGGATGAATATCCCAACGTATGCTTTGGGGTTCATACCCGTGATTATGCCCTAAATAGCACAATCTGACGATTCAAGCCAAATAAATGTTTCTTGACAGAGCACTTATTCTTTATTAAGCAAAGGCCAAGTTATTATCCTGCCCGTTGTTTTAAACAGATCACGCCAGGACATAGTAAAAAAATCCGGAGTTATTATGGAAAGAATACCGATTACAAAAGCAGGCTTTGAAAGATTGAAAAAGGATTTGGAAACAATAAAAAACATATCTATTCCTGAAAATGTTCGCGATATTGAGACTGCACGTGCACATGGTGACATTTCAGAAAACGCTGAATATACTGCCGCTAAAGAAAGACAGTCTTTTCTTTATGGAAAGGTGCAGGAGTTGGAACATCAGCTGGCAATGTCCAATATTGTTAATTTAAAAGGATTAACCACTGAAAAAGTGGTTTTCGGCTGTTACGTAAGCATGGAAGATATCGACAGCGGCGAAGAAATAAAATATCAACTTCTCGGCCCCTATGAATCCGACATCAATCAAAACAAAATTTCTGTAACATCTCCCATCGGCAAAGCTCTCATTGGTAAAAAAATTGGCAGTGAAATTACGGTGCAAACACCCGGTGGCATAAGAAATTTCGAAATAATAGATATTTCGATTGAATAAGATTAAACTTTTTTCTTCTTAATCGACGTCATAGCTTGTTTGATCTCTTCCTTTACGTTATCCTTGCTTTCCTTAGAAAATTGTTCCAGTCCGACCATCGCTTCTTTGTCGCCGATACGCCCCAAAGCCCAGGCTATCATACATCTGACGCGCTCATCAGAATTTTCTTTAAAGGCCAAAATGAGCTCGGCGACATAAACCGGATTAAGGCTATTACCCATAGCGCGAGCCACATTCATCTTCCAGCGCCAGATATCATCGGTTGACATGTAAAACATATGAGGCCAGATTTTCTTTTCGAAGTATGGTTTATCCATATGCAACAGGCAGGAAAGATCGAAATTCGCTGCTTTTGCTAAAACACGGGGATTTTGCGGTTTTTCCTGGACCGTCCAAGGGGTATTGCGAGGACAAACATTCTGACAACGATCACATCCATAAATATTCATACCCATAGGTTCGCGGAGTTCAAGTGGAGTAAGACCATCACCGTAATATGTTAAGAAGGAAATGCAGCGACGGGGATCAATCTTTCCACCTCCTTGGAGAGCGTGTGTAGGACACGCCGCCACGCAGGCATTGCGGCACCAGTCGGGACAGCCAATAGAAACCTCCGGTTGGTCCGCGACAAATTCATGATCAATTACAAGGGCAATGGGAAAAACAAACGAACTGGTTCGAGCGACACGCCGCGCGTAGAAAAGACAATTCTTGCCAAAACTGCCCAATCCGGCACGCGCGGCTGACAACCGATGCGGCAAGTTAAACGGCACCTTGGAATCAATACCATTTGCCTGAAGAAATTTCCGGAATACTTTAATTCTAAGCGCCAAGCCATCTTTGGTAACACGGTCATCGTCAAGATAACAGCGTCCGAAATGACGCTCCAATTGCAGCGGGTAAGATTCTTCGAAATAAGATTCCAGCAATACGATTATTGATTTTGCCTGTGGGAGAATATTCTTAGGATCCGTTCCCGCAATCAAACTCAACCCGATTGCTTCCGCCCAGCCATATTCCTCCTGATGCGCCAGCAAATATTCCCTTTGAGAGTCAAAAGGCTTAGCGTCAGTAAAACCGATATCGGCAAATTTCAATCGTTTGGCTTCCGCGATGATGTCTTTTTTCGTTATCATATTCTGCATAATTTATACATTAACCCGAGCTTGATTACAAGACCATCCTTATTCTGGAAAAACGGGAGAAATCCGGATTGAAAAGATTTGACAATATCGTTCATTGTCTAGTAAACCCCATTAGAAGAGATTAACTCTTCTAACGGGGTAAAATGAAATTAAGATATTCACTAATCATAGTCTTTATGATCTTTATTTTGGTGGGCTGTGCGTCCAAAACCGTGCAGGTTAAGAAAATCCCGGATTCAGCTATACCGGTTAAAATTGAAGAACTGAAACATCATCTGATCGTGAACGAAGTGCCTGGAGAATGGTTCGATGAACAGATTAAGAATGAAACTTTTCAAATCCATTCGAATATAGATCAATACTTTAAGCGATCTGCGGAAAAGCAGACCGATCATGACAAGAAACGCAATGCTGCCTGGTACTTCGCGCGAATAGGCGTGGATGCCAAAATAGAAAAAGGAAAGCCATTCATTGAAGACCATATCGAGATTTTCAACCGTGCCGAGACGAAACACGGAATTCACAAGGAATTGATCGCCGCCATCATCGGTATCGAAACCAATTTCGCCGATCGTCAGCAGCGCGGAAAATTCTACGCGTTCAATTCTTTAGTATCGCAATACATTTTCACTAACCGGACAAGATTTGCCGTTCGGGAAATAACGGCGCTTTATAAATTTTCACTAAAGACCGGCCATACACCGCAATACTTCACCAGTTCATATGCCGGCGCAATCGGATGGGGTCAGTTTATTCCTTCTTCTTTGTTGACATTTTTCATTGATTCAAATGGAATCAATGATGATGTAGATCCTTTCGACATAGAAGATACTATCTTCAGCGTGGAAAATTACCTTTATAAGAATAATCTTTCAGGAGAGAACATCGGCGATTACAATAGCAAGTACAGAGCTGTTTTTGCCTACAATCACAGCGACGTTTACGTTAAAGCGGTTCTTTATATATATGACGGGTTGCGTGATTATTTTTCTCCGGCCCAACCGGACGTTCGGACAGAGAAAAGTGAATGAGGGGGAGATCTTCAGTCCATCTGCATAGTATCCATGCTTTTGCCGAACGTTGGCACGACAAATTTGCCTGAAGCTTTGCCGTTTTGCATAATCACTTTACCAAGTCTTTCTACGGGTTCGTTGATGCCTTCATCGGTAAGTTGAAAAGTGCCGAAATGAATCGCCACGGATAGACGGGATCCCAATTCATCATGAACCTGCCAGGCCTGTTCCGGCGTAAGGTGAACTGTTTCCATCATCCACGCGGGCTCGTAGGCACCAATGGGAATAAAAGCAAGGTCAACTGGACCGAACCGTCTGCGTATCTCCTTTATAAAAGAGCCATACCCGGAATCACCGATAAAGCAGATAACTCCACTTGGTGTCCTTATGATAAAACTGCCCCACAAACTCAGGTTATAGTCGGTCGCACCACGGCGCGAAAAATGACGGGCCGGCGTGAAGCAGAATTCGATACCGCCCCTGGTAAATCCCTTCCACCAGTCCAGTTCCTGAACATTTTTTATGCCATAACGCTGAAGAATTTGCTGATTGCCAGGACCTGTTACCACGAGGGGATTGTCTCGTTTCACAAGGCGCTCCAATGTGGGAACATCCATGTGATCATAATGGTTGTGGGAAATCAGCACGACATCAATGGGTGGTAGCTGGTCAAAAGTAATACCCGGCGGCACAGCCCGCTTTGGCCCAATACACGATAACATACTGGCCCGCATGGACCAGATCGGATCGGTAAGAATATTGATGCCATTGACCTGAATAAGAACAGTGGCGTGATTCACAACTGTGTATCGTATACCCTTTTCAACCCGCTCGGGCGGAGTTTCTCCCGGCTCGATATTAACCCACTCGGGCCATTTCTCACGTTTGCCAGTTAAACCCCACTTTACCATATCCCACGCGTTATGGTGTTTGATGAACTCCACATTATAAAAACGTCGCCCGAATATTGTATCCTCGTAACGGCTTCTGTATACCTCATCGTCTTCAACAGACGCCGCAAAAGCAGCCCTGCTTTCAAAAACCGGCATAAGAGAAATGATTATCAGGAACAGCCAGAAAAGTTTATTCATTATATTGAGAATATAACCACCCCCATTAAGTCCATCCTTGCTTGTTAATGAAAATAAGAAGCACGGCATGGTATCTTGAAATCGAAGGATGTTGCGTTATCTCGTTCATCTGGAATAGAAAAGTAATTTGCACAAACGGCTAATGGTTAATACTCTTCAGATCATTTTTATTTTTTCTATATGAAAGAAAACTGTGCAGGAACCATCCGATAATAAAACCACTTAACAGGGAAAAGAACAACAACACCGAACGCGACATGGACATTTCCCAGAATAAAAAACTTACAGTGACTACTTCTATATTCTGAGCCAGAAAGATAAGGGCAAGTAAAGCAAGAATAGCAACTATCACCATTTTATAACTCATCGTTTAATCCTCCTATGGCCTTAGGAATATGGGGTTGTTAAAAACCACCATGTTTCGGGGCTGTTCAAAAATGTTCAGATGCAAGGCGCGCAAATAACCGAACCGCGAGGCGTATATGAACATACGTTGAGCGGTGCGGTTTGCGGCGCAACGCAGCAGATGAGCGTTTTTCAACAGCCCCTTTACTTTGTTTATTTGCGCAGATTGTACTTAATCATCTTCAACTGCAATCCCTTGCGGCTTAGACCCATTTTCTTAGCCGCGTTGGTGACATTACCACCAGCTTCCTCAAGGCATTTGATAATCATCTGCCGCTCGACGTTCTCCACATGCCCGCGTATGTATTCTTTAAACGGTTTTTTGCCGTCATCTGTCGGTTTCGCAGCAATCTTATCAAGAGATATTTTGAATTCATCGGGAACTTCCCCGGGAGTAATCCGGTTATCCTTTGCCAGAAGCATCATCCTTTCGATGAGATTCTCCAGTTCGCGAATATTGCCCGGCCATTCATAGCGTAAGAGCATTTCCTTCACTCCAAGTTCCATTCCGACTGAACGTTCCAGTTTTTTGTTGAACTTTTCCAGAAAATAATCAACGAGTGGAAGAATGTCTTCTTTTCTTGCTCTAAGCGGCGGAATATCGATAGGAAATACATTGAGGCGATAATACAAATCTTCCCGAAAATTTCCCGCCTGCACCTGACGCGAAAGATTCTGATTAGTGGCGGCTATAATGCGCACATCGACTTTAATTGTCCGCAATCCTCCGACTCTCTCAAATTCCTGTTCCTGAATAACGCGCAGTAGTTTGACCTGCATCTCGCGCGGGATCTCCGCTACTTCATCAAGGAACAATGTCCCTTTATGGGCCAGTTCAAACTTCCCCGGCTTTGTAATGGCCGCTCCGGTGTAGGCGCCTTTTTCATAACCGAAAAGTTCGCTTTCCATCAATGTTTCGGCAATAGCAGCACAATTGAGTTTGATAAGCGGATTATTTTTGCGCGGAGAATTGCAATGAATAGCTTCGGCAACCAATTCTTTACCAGTGCCCGTTTCACCCGTAATCATAACCGTTGTTGTTGTCTGGGCAACCCTTTTAATCGCATCAAAAACTTCCATGGTTTTGGGGCTTACGCCGATAATGCCTATTCGTTCGATTTCAGTCGGCGGCAAAGATAATTCGCTTTCTTTTAAAGCGCGTGTTTTAATGGCTTTGGAAATGATGTTTTTTAAATCATCAATATCGAATGGTTTGGTAATATAATCAAACGCGCCCTTCTTCAGAGCTTCTACGGCGGTTGCTATTGTGCCGTGAGCTGTAATCATAATCACGGGAATTTCCGGATTACGTTCGGAAATACTGGTCAGTAATTCCATACCGTCGATATCCGGCATTTTTAAATCAGTAATAACAACATTTATATTATTTGATTGCAGAATCTGCAGAGCTTCGCGTCCGTTGGAAGCGGAAGAAATCTCAAAACCTTCCTTCTTCAGCATGGCCGATAACACCAGCCGCATATTCAGTTCATCATCAACTATTAAAATCTTTCCCATGATTTTTAATTATTACGCTTTGGAATTTTAATCAAGTCAGATTGTTTCAATCCTGTTCAACCGCCTTAAGCCTGATGGAAAACACAGTGCCCTGAAAAGGAATTGATTCAACACTGATACTTCCGCCGTGTTCTTTAATAATTTTCTGGCAGATGGCCAGCCCCAATCCAGTACCCCTTTCCTTCGTCGTAAAAAACGGCTTAAAAATATCTTTGATGTCTTTATTATTGATTCCGATTCCTGTATCTCGAATAGTCACAATTAGCATCCCTTCAGATTCCAATTCCTTACTGGACGTACGAAAAGTCAAAGTGCCGCCCTGCGGCATTGATTCAATTGCATTTAGCGCTATATTCAAAATTACCTGTATAAATTGCTGTTCATCCACTTCCACTTCGGGAAGTTTTTCATCCAAATCCTGGACAATGGCAATTTTTTCTACCAGTTTATTCGCGGCGATAATAGAAATGACTTTTTTAATAACCAGGTTGATACTTTGAGATTTAAGGTTGAGTTTGTACGGACGCGCATAATCAAGGATCTGACTGACAACGTTGTTCAATCTGTCAGTTCCCTCGACAATAATATTCAAGAGTTCGTGTTGCTCTTGAGTGGATGCTTCCGATTTCAGATATTGAGCCGCCCCTTTGATGGAACCCAGCGGATTACGAATTTCATGAGCCACAACAGGAGCCATTTCCGCCAGCATCAGCGCCTTTTCTCTTTCCAGTTTTTCATCAAATTCATAAAGAGAGGTAAAAACATCTTTACTATCCGGATAAAAGTAACTGAATATTTTTCTTACAATCATTTTCATCGGCGAAAAAGACAGAGATATTAGAAAAGCCGCCAGTAACAAACCCATGATGGTGGGCGGAGTGCCGTTGAAAAATAAAGCCGCGAAATAAAAAATGACTGCTCCGGTAACAGTATTGACAAAAATTATCAGCCACCGCGCAAAGAAATCATGCAGTTCACGAAGCTGCGGATAAGCGATAACCAACAAAATAAAATAAAGCAAAACCGATGAAGCAACGCCTTTGACTATCGGCAAGTGAAGTCCCCAGTAATTCAATAAATGCATATTACCAAGAACCAGAGCAATAGGACATACAAAAAGTAAATATCCAAAACGTTTTCTTTCGTTTCCGGAAGGCAATTTATTTGTGTGCCACAACAGGGCCGCATAACACAAAACCAGAGCAAAAAGCGTGTATGATGTTATGGCAGAATTAAAATAAACTCCGTTGGACAAGGAAGTGAAAACGCAAACAGCTCCGCACAAACTCGCCAAAGCAAATAAGACAAACATTCTCAAAGAAATCAAAGACTTGGTTCTGGTCAGATAACGGAAAAATCCAAGCGCTAAAGGCGCTATGGCCAAGGTTCCGAGATAGCTGATTTTCTGCAAAAAACTGAAATGAAAAACATTCCATACGGAAAGTGCCCCCTGAGAAATAAACGCAGCGGCGCATAAGCGGGAGAAAGAAGACTGCAGCCTATCCTTCTTGCCGGTTATCATAAGAGAAACAGAGATGGTAAAACTGGTCGCAGCTAGAATAAAAGTATCCATAAATACCTTATACCAATTCTAAATCAAAGCGCTATTTTTGTTGGCGTCGTCGTCGGCTTCCTCAACGTATGTACACAATACGCCTCGTCGCCTCCGCCTAGCCGCCTCAATATCATCTTTGATTTAGAAATGGTATAGTAAATCAGATTTTAATAATCTCTTTATAGAAATGTTAATTTGAAAGCATACTATTATGCCATATTAATAAAATGCAAAAAACCGGCTACCGGGAATTTTATTTACTTCCCATATTATTCAAACCGGCCAGCGATATTTTAAACATAAACCTGACGTCGTCATCGGTTTCGGTTAAATCAAATCCCATACCCCAGCATTGTTTATGATAAAAAATCCCGACTGTATTCTCTATTGTCTTGGAATTAAATAGATCACGTCTCGAAATAAACGTGCCATCAATATTCTTAGTGATCACTGCTTTTAAATAAAGATTGATTTCTTCAATAGAGTCTAAAGTATAACGGTAACCGATCGTCATCATATCTCCGCGCCAATCCTTGATATTTAAATCATAATTTGTTTGTTTCCATCCATCGTAAACATTGTATACGTTGCGCGCCATGAACGAAAAATATTTGTGAGGAGTAAGATCAAATTCTATCCCCAGATCGGAGAAAGGCCTTCTTTCCTGAGTAACGCCTTCCATATTTTTATTGGCTTCATGTATGTCGTATATCTGAAATAATCTCAGCCGGAGAAATTCCAGATAACTGTATGCGCCATGATTATCCTTTATTTTTGCAGTAAGTGTATTTGTGAACGACCAGGCAACAGCGTTTTGCTCTGTTAAAGCATTACCGAATACAGTTGTGAAGGGATTTGTACCGGGCATCGGAAACGGTGATGAAGCAGGCACATAATAATCGGGGACATTGTCCATATTCACGCCGGGAATATAGGAATAGATTATTTCCGGTTTTATTTCATGCCTTACTTTTTCCCAGCCATTTATATTAACATTGAATATGCGGGAAAGCTGGCTGCTTAAAGATACCGACGCATTAAAAACAGTGCTATCGGCCGTCTTGTTTTTTGAATCGGTTTGATTGTCATCCCTGCTCCAAAATGTTTCTTTGAGGGCAAATTGCGGAATTATTTTAACGTAGCGGGATATATTAAATGGAGCAGATAGCGTTGGTGATAAACCAACGTAGTGACCCTTTTGGCCTTCACCCCGGTAGAAATAATCGTAAGTGCCGGCGAATTCGTAATATACGGGAGTATTTAAAAAGGGCTGTTTGATGCCAGTCAAAACTATCTCCGGATATTTCTGTAAAGTTTTATCATTATTGACGGCTGCAAAGTCGTCGGTGGAATTGATCAGTCCTGTTAAATTAAAGTTAGACCATCCTTTATAGATACGGATAGTCGATTCCAGATAACGAAGTGATTTATCGCCTTTAAAGGAAACATTTTTAAAATTGTCTTCACCTGTCTGGGCATAATTATCAAGGTAGTAATTTTGAGAGGAAAAATCTTTAAAATACCACTTATCTGATGCCTTTTTCAGATCGGTTCTTAAATAAAACTGCGAATCGAAATTTGTCTGATGATTAAAATAATAAGACCAGCGCTTGTGCATTTCCTGCCAGTCACGGCTTGTTGCCATATCTGTTGTTTCAGTAACGTAGCGTGTATCTTCTATGTAGTCACCGTAAAATGTTCCAAATGATTTTTCCCCCAGATAATATCTGAATTCCGCGCCTTCTTTGAATCCTCTCTTTTCGATATAGCGCTGATAAAAAGTAGCATCCATCTGAGGAGAAATCGCCCAAAAATAAGGAACCTCGATATCGATACCGTCTTTATCTCTGGAATAGGCAAGATACGGAAGCAGGAATCCCGACTGACGTTTGGTTTTCGCGGGAAAAGGAAGAATCGGAGAATAGAATATCGGCAAACATTTCGCGAGAAACCGAGCGTCCTTCATTACACCGTAACCCTCGATGGTTACCTTCATTTCGCTGCCGGTAATTTGCCAATCAGGATTTTCGCCATCACATGTTGTTGCCGAAGGTTGTTTAATAAAATACGTATTTTCGCCGGTCTTCTCGATTTTATCGCCTTTCACATGAAAATTATTTCTTGCGTAAAAAGCCTTAGCCTTATAAGCAACCCCCGTTTTGTTTTCTATATTAATAACAATCTTATCGCCCTGTAAGGTATCCTTTCCCATTTTCAAAAAGGCGCTGCCTTGAGCGGTGGCAACATTATTTTTATTATCAAATTCTACATCATCGGCAGAAAGAGCCGCACCACTATAAAACATACTTACTTTACCCCTGGCATGGTAAACATCACGAACGTTGTCGTAATCCATACTGTCCGCTTCAATACTGGCGGAATTGCCATTTTTTTTGTTTTCAACAACTGCGTCTTCCTGAACAGGAATGATATCGTTTTTATTATTCAACTCCATATCATCTTCATCGAGCGCATCTTCGTCATAAATCAAGCCCACTTTCCCTTGAGTACGATGTACTTCCGGAAAACGGTCTTTGTTCACGTCGTCCGCTTTAATTTTCGCTAAATTTTCATTATTGGGATTTTCAACAGCAGAAGCTAAGGGGCAGAAAATTAAAATCATTATCGCAATCAGGAAGGCAACGGCTAAATCAATCTTCAATATATTGAATACAACAAAGAATATATTATTGTTTTTTTTAGATTTGAATTTTTTATGCCCGATTGCAATCATCATTCTACCTTTGTCGATTAAACCTGTATCTTCTTTACCGATTTTTACTATCATATAAGGCAATTTTAGGAAATGTCTGTTTTACTTCGCCGGCCAGATAAAAAGATCCTGTAGCACATATAAGATCATGCTTTTTAGCCATGATCTGCGCCCGATCAATCGCTTCTCCCACACTTTTAGTAACAATTGCCGGATAGCCCATTTTTTTTACTGTTTCCATAATATCATCCACCGGCTTAGCCCGTTTGGTTTTTGGTTGAGTTAATATTATTAGCGGGGCAAGAGGAATTATTCTTTGTAACATTTGACGATAGTTCTTATCAGCAAGAGCGCCAAAGATAAGAATTAAACGGCGATAAGAAAAATCGTTTTTTAAAGACCGGCATAAAGCGCTGATGCCTGCCGGATTATGAGCTCCATCAAGAAGAAAGAAAGGATCCTTTTTTAAAACTTCGAGCCTTCCTTCCCAATGTGTATTTTTCAATCCCGCGTAAATTGCCGTATCATCAACACTAAAACCTTTTTTCTCGATAAATTCGATCGTCGCTAACGCCAACGCGGCATTAGATAACTGATGATCGCCTTGCAGAGGAATTATTAAATTTTTCAGATTACGATGCAGACCCCTATAGTTTAAAGAACCATTTTTTTGCTTTTTGATTTTTATATCGTTGCCCAGACAGTATAGTTTTGCTTGTCGCTGCCGGCATACGTTTTTCAAAACTTCTAAAACTTTTTCTTGTTTTACCGCTGTAACACAGATGCCTTTTCGCTTTATGATCCCTGCTTTTTCACTGGTTATTGATTCCAGAGTATTACCAAGATAATCCATATGATCGAAAGCAATATTGGTGATCACTGAAACCAACGGATTACAAACATTTGTAGCATCAAGCCTTCCACCCAGACCAACCTCCAGAACAGCAATATCTATTTTCCGGTGCTGAAAATATACCAGGGCTGCAGCAGTTAAAAATTCAAAATATGTTACATGTCGTTTCTTTTTATCTTTAACATACCCGACAATCCGGTCAAATTCCTTTCGAGAAATTTTCTTTCCGTTGACGACAATCCTTTCCCGAACATCAACCAAATGCGGAGAGGTATATAGACCAACCTTATAACCGGCACGGCACAGGATAGAAGCAGTCATTGCCGCAGTTGACCCTTTGCCATTGGTGCCGGCAATCAATATTGTTTTATATGATTTTTGTGGATTTCCCAGCCTTGACAACAGCCCGGTAATTGCCGCAAGCCCAAAATGCATCTTATCAACATTCAAGCCGGCAAGATATTCAGAAGAATTAAATTTACTCATTTGTTTTGAGAGTGTTTAAATACGGATTATTTGACCATCTTTAATAATGTTAATTTTTCTATCTTTTATTAACGACACTTCTTTACGTATAACTTCATGATAGCTTGGTTTCATGTGATAGAGGTAAATATCCGGTTTTTTGCCTTTCAATTTTTTAAGTTCCACCTGCAAATAAGATGGCGTGAGGTGACCTGTTATACTCGCGACAGCTTTCATGGAATCCGGTAAAGAAGTTTCAATAAATACCGCATTGAGGTCTTTAATCTTCTTTGCCACCTGCCAGGTCTTCTCGGTAGGCCCGGTATCGCCGAGGAAAATTACTGTTTTGTTTTTACTTTCAATTACGTATCCGACGGTTTCCACAACGTGATGAACATTAATCGCACTGATCTGGAAATCACCTATTGTTTGCTTCCTTCCGGGCTTGATAATTTGAAATTTTATCAGCGGCGCTTTTATGCCGGGTATTCTGGAAAAATCAGGCCAGATAACATTGTTAAACAGATGACGGCGAATTGCCTCGATAATGCCTTTCGTACTGACAATAACTAACTGATTTTTCTTGCCCTGATGGAAAATATTGTCGGCAAGAAACATAAGATCGCGAACGTGATCCAAATGAGCATGGGTAATTAAAATGTAATCAATTTTCATCTGTTCTTTAAGGCTTAAAACCGTGGTAACTGTTCCGGCATCGACTAAGACGTTTTGCCCGATGAGGAAACTTGTCGTATTATAATCAGGGAGCTGTGAACCGTGACAACCAAGGACTCTTATCCTCATTTCGTCCTCCTCATAATTGATGCTTTACACCACGCTGCCAATTAAACAGTAATTTAATATGGAATCGGTACAATAAACTAGCACACCTTTTCTAGGCAGGCAATTAATTTGTAAAACTCTGTAATGAAAGGAGTATTATTTATTGTCAGATAACAAACTCTGCCAGGTATGACGTTCCAGAAAAGAGCCGGGAACGTTTTTTTCCATTTCTTCGAAGAGCGCGAAAGGCGCAGCAAAGGTCATCAAATTAGGATCGCCCAACTGCTTGCGAACGTAAACACGGGCGGAAAGATCGGTCAGGCCGACAACTGCCCGGGGATTTTTTGATTCAGCTTCGCGATAAGGATAAATGCCGATTGTCTGACAGCCGGCAGCAAAGGGAATGATCACATTTTCATTATCGTCGCGTCCGTAATTGGCCAGAACTGTCAGTGCCGAAAGTTGATCGGGATTAACAAAGAAAATTATCGTCTGCGGTTTCTCTTTCAACAGATCAACAGCGGACAGCGGCTGAAAAACAACATAGGTTGCAGGTATCTCAGTCATAGGGAGAGCCTTGACAAATCTTTCAACAAGTTCCGGACTTTTGATGTATCGCTCTCCATGCAGAAAATTATCGTAACTTTCTTGGGTCATGAAAGGCTTGATCTTTTCGGCAATCTCCATTCCACCCTGACGTTTAGCATTTCCGGTGGAAAGAAAATGACAAAATCCTTCTTCACCGCCGGGGAAATTTTTATACTGGTTGCCGAATCCCAACCCCACACCGCCGCCGAAACAACCAAATGTTTTCTTACCGGCAACAGCGGTTTTACCCTTGGCCGCATGAACAGCCAGCCACATCACACAACCCCATTTGCCTTCGGAAAACTGCATGGCCTCCGCAGGTTTTTCATTGGACCACATCAGCGCCACCGGCTGGTATTTCAGCCTAAGTGCCTCTGCAATTTTGCTTTCCATTACCAATTTTCCTTTATATTTAAGCTCTGATATTATTTTATGTAAAGCATAAAAAATATTACTGATTTTAAACGCAACATTATCACTGCGCGCTCATTTCAATTAAATATTTTTACATGAGAACGTGAAAATTTGATACGCTTAGTCAGGTATTACTTTAAATACCTCATCGCCCGGCCGTACGCGATCGGAAACCTTGATGCCGATAAAATCTCCGGCAACCGCTTTGGGCACCGATTTGTTGTCCACTTCCATTGATTGAATCACATCGGTAAAATCGGTGGTATGACCGGAAAACTTGATGCTGTCGCCCACGGCTATTTCTCCAACCGTAATCTTTACAGCGGCTACGGAAGGTTTTGGGAAATACTTCATTACTTCGCCAATTTTCTTCTCTGCCATAACCAAACCTCCTTTATTATACTATGTCTGCAAGTTATTACTTCGGCAATTAAATATATACAACGTTTCTTTCTCTATCCTCCGCTGGCGGAGGTGGCCCGATGAGGAATCGGGACGGAGGTGGAAAGCAGTGTCGATTTAACTTATGAATATATAACTGCTTTAAAAATATCCACCCCCTTAATCCCCCGCCAGCGGGCGACACGCAAACGTAAAATGGGACTATTAACATGTTTAATTGCCGAAGTAATAATATCTCCAATAGCGTAAAATATAACCGGCAAAATCCCGATCGCTTCGCTTCTGAAACTCGGGACTAACATTGTTATTGTAATTTTTTTGGTGTAAAAAGACAATAATAAAAAAGGCAGGGTAAAAACCCTGCCTTTTATTTTATCTATTGCCCGAATGATCAGGCTGCTTTTTCTTTTGCTTTTCCTTTGGTTTTTGGTTTTACTTTTTCCTTCTTTTTTTCATCAGGAATAAATTCCAAGATGGAAACAGGCGCGTTGTCACCAAACCGATACCCGGCTTTAACAATTCTCGTGTATCCACCAGGACGATTACGATAGCGTTCGGTAAGTTCACCGAAAAGCTTGCCGACCATATCTTTATCGCGCACAACCGCCAGAGCCTGACGCCGCGCGTGGAGACTGCCTTTTTTACCTAAAGTGATCATCTTTTCCGCCACTTTTTTCAATTCTTTTGCTTTCGTGTCTGTTGTACGGATCCGTTCATATTTTATAACGGAAGTTACCATATTACGAAGCATGGCTTCCTTATGGCTAGAAGACCTACCTAGCTTACTACCCGTCTTACCATGATGCATCGCTAATATCTTCCTTTCCTAATTTATTAATTTCTGAAACAAAACTTTTACCGCTATTTTTTCCCGACTTTTTCACTATGCGGATTCAATATCCATCCCGAAACTAAGACCATATTCATTCAGAATATCTTTGATTTCGCTCAATGATTTACGTCCGAAATTCTTTGTCTTGAGCATTTCTGCTTCCGTCTTCTTCACCAATTCTCCAATAGTGTTAATTCCGGCATTCTTCAAACAGTTAGCCGACCGAACAGAAAGTTCCAAGTCTTCTACTGAACGTAACAATACTTTATTTACACCCTCTTGCTCGTCTTCCTTCTCCGGTAGAATTTCTTCCTCGATTTCCTCAAAATTAATAAACACGTCTAATTGCTGTTTCAATATTTTCGCCGAATAGGCAATAGCGTCTTCAGGTTTTACACTGCCGTCAGTCCAGACTTCCAGCGTAAGCTTGTCGTAATCGGCAACTTGACCGACTCGCGCATGAGAAACAATATAGTTCACTTTTTTAATCGGTGAAAAAATAGCGTCAATATTAATTGTCCCTTTAGGTTGTTCCGGGTCAAGTTCCTTTTTCGCCGGCAGGTATCCCTTGCCTACTTTCACTATCAATTTTGCCTTAAAAGAGCCACTGGCTATTGTGGCAATGTGATGATCGGGGTTTAAAACCTCGATTGTTCCGTCGGTAATAATATCTGCGGCTGTAACGGCCCCGATACGAGCGACATTGATGTTTACTTCTTTTGTGTCCGTGGGTCCTGCTAATTTAAAGCGTACACCTTTTAAGTTTAAAATAATATCTGTTATGTCTTCTTTAATTCCAGGTAGAGTTGAAAATTCATGCAATACGCCTTCAATCTTCGTTGAAACAATAGCCGCGCCTTGAATAGAAGAAAGCAATATTCTTCTCAAAGCGTTGCCCAATGTTATACCAAAACCACGTTCCAATGGCTGGATTACAAACTCTCCATAGTTACGCGTATGCGTAGCGTCATCAACTTCAATACGCTTGGGACGAATCAAACGTGACCAGTTCCTCTGCATAATTAAAACCATCCTTTATTAGCCGGTTTATGAAAATAATTTATTTATTTCGAATAAAGCTCAACGACAAGCTGTTCCTGTACCGGCATTGTCAAATCTTCCCGCACCGGCAGTATTTTAATGGAGGCCTTGAAGTTATCTTTATCCAATTCCAGCCAATGAGGCACACCACGTCTTGCTACAGTTTCAATTGCTCCCAGTATCTTAGTAACTTTGCGGCTGCCTTCCTTAACACAAACTCCATCCCCTGCTTTAAGCAAATATGACGGTATATTAACCGGTTTGCCATTAACTAAAAAATGACTATGACTAATTAATTGCCTTGCCTCCACTCTGGAATTAGCAAATCCCATGCGGAATACCATATTGTCCATTCTTCTTTCCAGAAGTATAAGCAGATTTTCTCCTGTAATGCCCTTTTGCTGATCGGCCTTTTCAAAATAGCCTCTGAACTGCTTTTCTAAAAGCCCGTACATTCTTTTCAGCTTTTGTTTCTCCCGCAATTGGACGCCATAGTCAGAACGTTGCTTTTTATGCAACTGACCATGATCTCCCGGAACGTAATCCCTTCTTTCGAAGGAGCATTTTTCCGAATAGCACCTGTCACCTTTTAAAAAGAGTTTTAACCCTTCACGGCGACACAACCTACATGAGGAATCCGTATATCTTGCCAAAAAAGCCTCCCTTGTTCTCTATTTGTTATTCATAATCGATTATTCTGGTATTACTAAACTCTGCGACGCTTTGGTGGTCTGCAACCATTATGCGGAACAGGCGTTACATCACGAATCATGGTGATAACAAGCCCGGCAAGCTGCAACGATCGCAATGCCGACTCTCTGCCGGCGCCAGGACCTTTGATGTATACCTGCACCTTGCGCATCCCCTGCTCCTTGGCTTTACGCACAACATCTTCCGCAGCCATTTGCGCGGCAAAAGGGGTACTTTTGCGCGAGCCCTTAAAACCCTGCAGGCCGGATGATGACCAGGCAATTACATTGCCGCTTAAATCAGTTATTGTTACAATTGTATTGTTAAAAGTGGATTGAATATGTGCAATCCCTTCAGTAATGTTTTTCTTTTCTTTTTTCTTGCCAGTTTTTCTGACTGCCTTAACCATTTTCCCTCCAGTTTAAGGATAACCAATTACTTTTTCTTGCCTGCGATAGACCGTCGCGGACCTTTTCTCGTGCGGCCATTCGTATGAGTTCTCTGTCCCCTTACCGGAAGCCCCTTACGATGTCGCAAACCACGGTAAGCGCCAATATCCATCAATCGCTTGACAGACATGGACACCTCCCTGCGCAGGTCACCTTCAACTCTATGATCCTTATCAATTATATTTCTAATGGCAGATATTTCCGAATCGGCCAGATCGTCCGTTTTAGTATCCGGACTGACTCCCGCATTGCTCAGGATTTGCCTTGATTTAGTCGGCCCAATGCCGTAAATATAAGTTAAAGCAACTTCCATTCTTTTGTTTTTCGGTAAATCAACACCTGAAATTCGTGCCACCTATAACCTCCTGAATATTAAAATCTAGCCTTGACGTTGTTTATGCTTGGGATTTTCACAAATTACCCGCAAAACGCCTTTTCGTTTGACAATCTTACACTTATCGCATATTTTTTTTACAGACGACCTTACTTTCACGATTTCAACTCCTTATTCTCAGTAAAAAAAATTTTATTTCGTCCTGTAAGTAATCCGGCCCCGGGTTAAATCATAAGGTGAAAGTTCTACCGTAACTTTGTCCCCCGGAAGTATTTTGATAAAATGCATACGCATTTTACCCGAAATATGAGCTAAAACCTTATGCCCATTTTCAAGCTCCACACGGAACATGGCATTGGGTAGCGGTTCAAGAACCCGACCTTCAACTTCAATTGCTTCCTCTTTGGCCATATTTTATTATCTACATTCCTATATAAAAACTTACAACCAGTTTCAATTAAGCTTAAATTTAATTCTATTTACTTAAAATCTCCGGTCCGTTATCAGTAATTGCTATCGAGTGTTCAAAATGAGCCGATAAACTTCCATCTTTTGTAACTACCGTCCAACCGTCAGGTAATATTTCTACCTTATAGTTTCCTTCGTTGACCATCGGCTCAATAGCCAAAATCATTCCGCTTTTCAGTTCAATCCCGCGCCCTTTTTTGCCAAAATTGGGAATTTGCGGTTCTTCATGCAGACTTTTACCTATTCCATGGCCGACAAAATCCCGCACTACTGAATAACCTGCCGCCTCCACTAAATCCTGCACCGCGGCGGATATGTCTCCCAATCTGTTGCCAGCCTTAGCTTGCTCTATACCCGCGTATAAACTCTGTTCGGTGACCTGCATAAGCCTTGAAGCTTTCTGTGTCACCCTGCCTAAAGGCAACGTTATGGCGGCATCACCGAAGAAACCCTGATAGCAAACCCCGAAATCAAGTCCTACAATGTCGCCTTCTTCAAGGATCCTCTCTGACGGCATGCCATGCACGACAACTTCATTTACCGACACACAAAGAGCGTAAGGATAACCATTGTAACCTTTAAAAGCTGGTTTTGCGCCTCTTTTATCCGCAATTTCCGCGGCAAGTTTATCCAGCTCCCTTGTCCTTACACCCGGTTTTACTTTTTCTCTAAGCCTGTTTAAAACCTCGGCAACAATACGATTACTTGTTCTCGCTTTTTCAATTTCATCCGGAAGCTTCAGAATTACCATGATAATCTTCCGCTATCTCCTGCGAGCAATATGTCCTTTTTTCATGAATCCTTCATATTGCCTTGTAAGCAGATGCGACTCAATCTGACTCGCCGTATCCATAGCGACACCGACAACAATCAAAAGCGCCGTACCGCCAAAATAAAAAGGAACATTTAACTGAGTAATTAAAACGCTGGGCAAAACGCAAACGATGGAAACGTAAATAGCCCCGCTAAAAGTAAGTTTCTCCAATACATTTTCGATGTATTCAGCAGTTTTTTTACCTGGTCTTATTCCAGGGACATAACCGCCAAATTTTTTCATATTCTCAGCAACATCATCCGGTTTAAAAGTTACGGCCGTATAAAAAAAGCAGAAGAAAAATATAAACGCTACATAAAGAACTTCATAACCAAGTCTGCCCGGGACCAGATACCCAGCAATATTTTTTATCCAGCCTTCCTGAGCAAAATTAGCAATGGTTGCCGGAAACATTATCACCGAAGAAGCAAAAATCGGAGGAATAACTCCCGACGTATTGACCTTCAAAGGTAAATGAGTGGTCTGACCACCGTACATTTTACGGCCAACTATTCTTTTTGCATATTGCACCGGAATACGGCGTTGTCCAGCCTCAACAAAAACAATACCGCCGACAACGGCTATCATCAGCACTGTAATCAATAATATAACCAGCACACCCAGCTCACCGGCAGTTGCCAACCTGAAGGTGTTGCCGATTGCCGCAGGCATGCGACAAACAATACCGGCAAAAATTATCAAAGATATACCGTTACCAATTCCTTTTTCCGTAATCGTTTCACCAAGCCACATGATGAAAGCTGTACCTGAAGTTAAGGTGATAACTGTCATAATTATAAAAGACCAACCCGACTGCAAAACAATTGGAGCTCCTGAGGGACCAGCCATTTGTTGTAAACCGTAAGCAATCCCAAGCCCCTGGATCATACTTAAAAGAACTGTTCCGTAACGGGTATATTGTGTAATTTTGCGCCGTCCGCTTTCTCCTTCTTTAGAAAGCCTTTCCAAATGAGGGACAGCAATAGTTAGCAACTGCAAAATAATTGAAGCGCTAATATAGGGCATAATGCCCAAAGCAAAAATAGAAAAATTACTAAAAGCACCACCGGCAAACATGTCCATCAAGCCAAATAATGAACCCTTGGCATGTTCAAAATAAGCTAATAAAGCGACATTATCAATTCCCGGTGTCGGAATATATACACCAATACGATAAACAGCAAGAAGAAGAATTGTAAACAAAACTCTTCTCTGCAGTTCAGGAACCTTGGATACGCTGCCCAGCCCTTCTAACAAATTATATTACCTCTTCTATTGAACCGCCGGCGACGGTAATTTTATCTTTCGCGGCTTTACTAATTTTGGCTATTTTTATAGTTACAGGAAAATCAATTTCGCCTTTAGCCAGGATTTTTATTTTATCGCCTTTTTTCTTTACAATACCGCTGTTCAAAAGAGCTGTTTCATCAATAACTGCGCCTTTGCTAAACTTTCGACACAAATCAGTAAGATTTACTGCGACGAATCTTTCACGGAAAGGA
Source organism: Deltaproteobacteria bacterium HGW-Deltaproteobacteria-2 (assembly GCA_002840505.1). Lineage (NCBI taxonomy): Bacteria > Deltaproteobacteria > Deltaproteobacteria bacterium HGW-Deltaproteobacteria-2. The sequence continues at coordinate 177,013 of PHBC01000003.1, forward strand.
TTACGGAAACCACGCTTCGGTAATCTACGAGCCATCGGCATTTGCCCGCCTTCAAATCCGGCTCTTACCTTTCCACCGGAACGGGCTTTTTGTCCCTTATCGCCTTTTCCGGATGTTCCACCCTGCCCGGATGCATCACCACGCCCCACCCGTTTTCTCTTTTTCGTTGCACCGGCCGGAGCCCTAAGCGTACTCAAATCCATATACTATTCCTCTGACTCTTCCATAGAAACTAAATGTATAACCTTATTTACCATGCCGCGAACCTGCGGGGTATCAACTAAAGTTACAGTGCTATTTAATTTGTTCAGACCCATTCCCTTTAAAATCTTTCTTTGTTTTTCAGGACGGCCGATCACACTTCTTATTTTTTTAATTTTTAACATTTTAGCCACTTTAAGTTACCTCATCGAATATATTGATACGACTATTTGCCTCTTTGCGTAGCAATTTCCGCTGGATCTCTTAACTGGCAAAGGCCATCAAGAGTTGCTTTGACCAAATTATGAGGATTATGAGATCCAAGACATTTCGTCAAAATATTATGGACACCGGCAACTTCCAATACCGCTCTTACAGCACCTCCAGCAATCAAACCAGTACCCGCGGATGCCGGTTTTAATAAAACTTTTCCAGCACCGGAGCGACCTATCACTTCATAAGGAATCGTCTTTGCTAAAACGGCAACTTTCACCATATTTTTTTTAGCCATATCCATTCCCTTGCGAATAGCTTCCGGCACCTCATGAGCTTTACCTAATCCTGTTCCGATCATTCCATTGCCATCGCCGACAACCACGATGGCACTAAAACGGAACCTTCTGCCACCTTTGACTACTTTTGCCGTCCTGTTAATGGCAACAACTCTGTCCAGGAGTTCCACTTCTTTCATTTCTTTCTTATCCAAAGATTTTTCCTTTATTATCTTTTTTATTTAATAAAATTTAAAATTTAAGACCATTTTCCCGGGCAGCGTCGGCTAACGCCTTCACACGGCCATGATAAAGAAATCTTCCCCTATCAAAAATCACTTTTTCAACACCCAGAGCTTTTAATCTCTCCGCGATCAACTTGCCCACTTCTTTTGCTACATCTACTTTTTTCTTGCCTTTAATCTTTGAGGCTAATTCTTTGCACAAAGTAGATGCCGTTGCCAGGGTACTTGCCTGTGTGTCGTTAATGGCTTGGGCATAAATATGCTTTTCACTCCGAAATACGGAAAGACGAGGCTTTTCCTGTGTTCCGGTAATTTTGCCTCTTATTCTTTTTTCTCTCTTTTTCCTAACTTTTAATGTCTTTTTGGAAGCCAATGTTCCACCTCTTTATGGCAATATAATTTTTTACTTAATTAAGCACGCTCAGCCGATTTACCAGCTTTACGTTTAATATACTCGTCAGCATACTTAATGCCTTTACCCTTGTAAGGCTCCGGTTTTTTCAATGACCTTATTTCCGCTGCAACCCGACCCACCAATTGTTTATCAATCCCGGAGACGACTATATTAACCTGTTTGTCCAACTTAATTTCTATTCCCTTGGGAATATCGTATTCTACCGGAGAAGAAAAACCTAAAATAAATTTCAAGCTGTTTCCACTAAGTTCAGCACGATACCCGACTCCTGATATTTCCAGTTTTTTTTCAAAACCGGCGCTGACGCCCTGAACCATGTTTCCGATTAAGGTTCTGGCTAAACCATGATATGCCCGTGCACTTATTTCTTCCGATTTTCTTTCCACCACAATATTTCCTTCGCCTATTGCCACAGTAATTCCTTCCGGCAATTTAGAAGAAAGAGTTCCTTTGGGTCCTTCCACTTTAACTATATCAGCACTTTGGCTGATTTTAACATTTTTGGGAAATGTTATCGGTTTCTTACCTATTCTCGACATGAAAAAATGCTCCTGATTAATGCCATTATTACCAAACGTTACAAAGAACTTCTCCACCAACCCTCAATTCTCTGGCTTCCGCGTCAGTAATAACACCGTTTGAAGTTGAGAGAATAGAAATTCCAAAACCATTTAAAACTTTAGGGATGCTGTCAGAAGCAACATAAACCCTCCGCCCCGGCTTACTAACTCTTTTGATATTTGTAATCACAGTACGCTTGGCATCAGGATATTTAAGAACTATTTCCAGCATCTGCTGTCCCTTTTCATTTTTTACCTTGTCGTAATTATTGATGTATCCCGACTTCTTTAATACTTTGGCAATATTAATGTTCATCTGGGACATATTAACATTAACTGTTTTAAAACGAGCTTTATTTGCGTTTCTAATTCTAGTTAACATATCGGCAATAGGATCGGTCATCCCCATGTTGTTTCTCCTTAAACTAAAGTTACCAGCTCGATTTTATTACCCCGGGAAGTTCTCCCTGCAGGGAAAGTTTACGCAAACAGATTCGGCACATGTCAAATTTTCTGTAATATGCTCGCGGCCGTCCGCAAAGCGGGCAGCGGTTGTATTCTCTAACCGAAAATTTCATTTTTCTTTTTGACTTTGCAATTAATGAATTTTTTGCCACACTAAATTCCTCCGGAACTTCCTTATTTAACGCTTAAAAGGTACACCCATCAGCTCTAGTAAAATCCTGGCTTCGGCATCTGTTCTTGCCGTAGTCACGATGGTGATGTTCATTCCTTTAACTTTTTCCACTTTATCATATTCAATCTCAGGGAAAATAGTTTGCTCCTGCAAACCAATGGAAAAATTACCCCGGCCGTCAAAAGCATTGGGTGATATACCGCGAAAATCTCTTACCTTGGGCAGAGCGGCATTAACCAGGCGATCAAAAAACTCATACATATTGTTTTTTCTCAAGGTAACTGAACAACCTATGGGCATGCCCTGCCTTAACTTAAACGTCGCTATGGATTTCTTTGCCTTATTTACTACCGGTTTTTGCCCGGTAATAGCTGCCAACTCCTGCACAGCACCATCAATAATCTTTATGTTTTGAATGGCTTCGCCAAGCCCCATATTGATGACTATTTTTTCCATCTTAGGCACTTGCATCGGATTTTTGTAATTAAACTTTTTAATCAGAGCAGGAACTACTGTTTTTGAATAATAATCCTTTAATCTTGCCATTTTCCTTTAACCCACATTTATTACATCATTGCATTTGCTGCACAAACGTACCTTTTTACCATCTTCAAGGACCTTACTTTTTATCCTGACAGTTGTATTGCATTTGTTGCACAACAAACCAACTTTGGATAAATGAACCGATCCCTCTTTTTCTACAATACCACCCTTACCTTTTTGATCAGGTCTCTTATGCTTTTTAATCAAATTAACTTTCTCTATTACTATTCTGTTCTTCTCGGGAATAATCGTCAATACTTTACCTGTCTTGCCTTTATCTTTACCGGCAAGAATTTTAACAGTATCCCCTTTTCTAAATTTGCTTAAGCTCATTTTATTCCTCTGCAAAACATTTTTACAAAACTTCCGGAGCCAGAGATATAATTTTCATAAACTGTTTGGCTCTCAATTCACGAGCAACAGGTCCAAAAATTCTTGTTCCAATGGGTTCCAACTGGTTGGAAATTAAAACCGCCGAATTGTCATCAAACTTCAAATAAGAACCATCTGGCCTTTTTACTTCTTTGACAGTACGTACAATAACCGCCTTCATCACATCGCCTTTTTTAACCTTGGAATTCGGAATTGCTTCTTTTACCGAAACCACGATAACATCACCCAAGCTTGCATAACGCCGTTTCGATCCACCAAGCACTTTAATGCAAGCAACTTTCTTGGCACCGGAATTATCCGCAACATTTAGTACTGTCTGCATCTGAATCATAAAAAAACCCCATCAAACTACTTGTTTAAGACAAGTTAATTTATCTATTTCGCTTTTTCCAAAATTTCCAGCATCCGCCAGCGTTTTTCTTTGCTCAGTGGTCGCGTTTCAATAATCATAACGATATCTCCCACTTTACACTGGTTTTGCTCATCATGGGCCTTGTATTTAACATGTTTACGCACGTATTTATGGAAAACAGGATGTTTCACTAAATGTTCCGTTTTAACCACAATTGTTTTATCCATTTTACCACTTACAACCACGCCCTTAATAGTACGTTTATTCCCTCTCTCAGCCATGTTTAATTGCCCCCCTCCTTTTCCTTCAGTACCGTCTTAATGCGGGCAATGTCTTTACGGAAGCGCCCCAACACCGCAGTTGATTCCAACTGTCCGGATGCATGTCTAATATTCAAGCGAAAAAGCTCTTCCTTTAATTCAGCAGTCTTTTGTTTGAGCTCGTTGATATCAAGAGCTCTGATTTCTTTAATTTTCATCAGATATCTCCCTTGATAAAAACTTGGTAGCAATAGATAATTTATGCGCCGCTAGGCGGAATGCTTCTTTGGCCACTTCTCTGGTTACACCTTCCATTTCATAAAGAACTGAACCGGGTTTAACCACTGCTACCCATCCTTCAGGAGCACCTTTCCCCTTACCCATACGGGTTTCAGCTGGTTTTTTCGTCACTGATTTATGAGGAAATACTCTGATCCAGATTTTACCGCCACGTTTAACATGACGAGTCATTGCAATACGTGCGGCTTCAATCTGTCTGGCAGTAATCCAACCGCATTCTGCCGCCTGCAATCCATATTCACCAAAAGCTATAGAGCTTCCTCTTGTTGCTTTTCCGCCCATTCGGCCCTTTTGCAACTTTCTATATTTTACCCTTTTCGGCATTAACATAAGCTAAAACTCCCGTTGTTCCCCACTACGTGATTCTGTCTTCCGCAGGCAAGAAGAATATTATTTTTCATTCTTCGTCGGTAAAATTTCTCCATGGAAAATAAAAACCTTAACACCTATCAATCCGTAAGCAGTATGTGCTTCGGTAAATCCATAATCAATATCCGCGCGCAAAGTATGCAATGGCACACGGCCTTCACGATACCATTCCGACCGTGACATTTCCGCACCGCCTAATCTTCCGGAGCAGGCTATTTTTATTCCCTTGGCACCAAATTTTAAAGCATAACCGACACATTTTTTCATCGCGCGACGAAACGCGACTCTTTTTTCTAACTGCATGGCAACATTTTCCGCAACAAGTTGGGCATCCACTTCCGGCTTACGTACTTCTAGAATATTAATGATAATTTCTGCCTGCGAAAACTTCTCGATTTCAGCTTTCAGCTTTTCGATTTCTGAACCTTTTTTCCCGATGATTACACCAGGCCTGGCGGAATAAATATTTACCTTGGCTTTATTAGCTGCCCGTTCAATCTCAATTTTAGAAATCCCTGCATGATAAAGCTTTTTCTTAAGATACTTTCTAATCTGCAAATCTTCATGCAACATTTCGCTATATTTTTTATTGGCGAACCATACTGATTGCCACTTTTTAATGTAGCCTAATCGTAATCCTACAGGGTTAACTTTCTGACCCAATGTAATCCTCCTTACATTTCGTCCAAAATAACTGTAATATGTGAACTTTTCTTTTTAATTGGCGACGCCTTTCCTTGCGCAGCAGCCCGCCAACGCTTTAATGCCGGTCCTTGATCCACGAAAATTTCCTTTATGTAAAGAATATTTTCGTCAATGTTAGGATTCTGGGCCGCATTGGCAACAGCTGATTTTAAAACGTTGGCAATTATGCCCGCCGCGTATTTTCTTGTATAAAGAAGAATATTACGTGCTTCCTGCACCTTTTTCCCTCTTATCACATCAGCCACAAGCCTTACTTTCTGCGGCGACATTCTTACATATTTTACAACTGCTTTGACTTCCATTTCTCTCAACCCCAAACTTATCCGCATTTAAGCACTTAAGCGCGGACTTTAGTCTTCCGATCACCCGAATGCGAATAAAAGATTCTTGTCGGCGCAAACTCACCTAATTTATGTCCCACCATATTCTCTGTCACATAGACCGGAATGAATTTTTTCCCGTTATGCACTGCAAAGGTATAGCCAATTAGTTCCGGAGTTATAGTTGAACGACGTGACCAGGTCTTAATTACATTTTTGTTGCCCTCTGCTTCCATTTTCCTGATCCTGGTCAACAACCTTTCTTCAATATATGGACCTTTTTTGATCGAACGTGCCACGCTTTTTAACCCCTTCTCTTAACAATGTATTTATCAGTATTCTTATTTTTTCGTGTTTTATGACCCTTTGTCGGAACACCCCATGGTGTGCATGGATGTCGGCCACCTGACGACTTACCTTCTCCACCGCCCATCGGATGATCAACCGGGTTCATTACGACACCGCGATTATGCGGCTTTTTCCCTAACCACCGCTTTCGTCCGGCTTTACCGAGACTAATGTTTTCATGTTCGTTGTTTCCCACTTGTCCAATTGTTGCCATGCACTCAATAAATACTTTGCGCACTTCTCCCGACGGAAGCCGTACTTGAGCATAACTTCCTTCTTTGGCCATTAGCTGACCATACGCTCCGGCTGATCTGATCAATTGTCCGCCGCGACCAACCTTTAATTCAACATTATGAATCAACGATCCCAAAGGAATATATTTCAACGGAACGGCATTACCCGGTTTAATATCAGCTTTATCACCGCTGACCAGAACATCTCCCACATTGATCTGCGCTGGAGCGACAATGTATCTTTTTTCACCATCACGGTAATTGAGCAAAGCGATTCTTGCAGATCTGTTGGGGTCATATTCGATTGCAGCAACCTTGGCCGGTATATCGGCTTTGTTACGGCAAAAATCTATCACTCGATATTTACGTTTATGACCACCGCCAATAAACCGGGATGTAATTCTACCATGGCAATTGCGACCACCTGTCCTCTTCAACGGTTTCAACAGGCTTTTTACCGGTTCAGAAGAAGTAATCTCTGCAAAATCAGAAACACTCTGAAATCTTCTGCCCGGTGATGTTGGTTTATACTTGATAATTCCCATTAGCTTAATCCTTAAACTATTTCTTATACGCCTTCGGCAATTTCAATACGATTGCCGGCGGCGAGGGTTACAATCGCTTTTTTCCAGGAACTCTTTTGCCCCACAATCCGGCCCATTCTCTTCTTTTTTCCTAAAACGTTTATAACACGGACATCAGCAACTTTGACTTTAAATAGTTTCTCCACTGCTTTGCTGATTTCAACTTTATTTGCTTTGCGATCGACTTCGAAAAAATATTTATTCGATTCTTCCCGCGCCGTAGTGCTTTTTTCTGTAATTACTATTTTTTTTATAACTTGATGTACTTCCATTATGCTAACAATGCTCCCTCAATTTTTTTTACAGAGGGTTCAAGAAGGATCAAATGCTCATGATTAAGAATATCATAAACATTAATACCCTCCGATCTGATCATCTTAATGTTTTTTATATTTCGCGATGATTTCAGCAAAACCTCATTATTATCAGCCAGAACAAAAAGAGCTTTTTTGAGACTAAAGAGATCAACTACGTTTTTAAATACGCGTGTACTGATTTTTTCCATGGGAAAGTCTTTCAGTATTAACATCTTGTTCTCTTTAAATTTCAGACTCAAAGCAGATATCAAGGCCTTCTTACGCACTTTCTTGGGCACACTATAAGAATAATCCCGGGGATGCGGACCGAAAACCGTTCCACCGCTTCTCCAAATAGGCGATCTGGAACTTCCAGCTCTTGCCCTACCCGTTCCTTTCTGTCGCCAAGGTTTTTTCCCGCCGCCGCTTACATCACTCCTGGTTTTAGTGGAAGCAGTACCGGAACGGCGTGATGCCAACTGCATTTTAACCACATCGTATATAATAGCCTCATTGACTTCGGCGCCAAACACAGCGTCATTCAAATCAACCTGAGCAACTTTTTTATTCTCAATATCAAAAACATCCGCAACTGCCATGTTCATAACTCCAGTTGTCACTTAAGCACTTTTTTTCTTTGCTTTTTTAATTAATATTAGTCCGTTTTTACTGCCGGGAATTGATCCTTTTAGTAAAAGCAAATTTCTATCGGGACGAACCTGCCATACTTGTATATTCTGGATGGTCTTACGGACATTACCCATTTGGCCACCCATTTTTGTACCCTTAAATACGCGCGATGGATCGGCACTGGCGCCAATGGAACCCGGCGCCCGATGATGCATGGAACCATGCGTGGCCCTACCACCGCCAAAGCCGTGTCTTTTAACAACGCCCTGAAATCCTTTTCCTTTTGATGTTCCGACAACATCGACAAAATCACCGGTTTGAAAAATGTCCGCCGTAATCTCCTGTCCCGCTTCATATTTTTCCGATGTCGCTTGAAATTCCTTCAAATTACGGAAAAACCCTTTATTAGCTTTATTAAAATGACCCTGCAATGGTTTAGTCACGTTTTTCTGTTTGATCCTGCCGTAACCAAGTTGAATGGCATCATATCCATCTTTATCTTTTGTTTTTATCTGCACAACAACAGATGGCTCCACCTCAATCGCAGTTACACCGACTGTTGATCCGTCTTCTGCAAACACTTGGGTCATTCCTAATTTTTTTCCAATTATTCCCTTGCTCATCTAACTTTCCAACTTTTGAATAAATATTAATCCCATTATCTTCATTTTGAAGAATGGCAATGATTCGATACCATCTTCCCACACTGGAAAATTCGCCTACGCTTTTATTTCTACGTCAACTCCGGCCGATAGATCCAGTTTCATCAAAGCGTCAACTGTGGCTTGAGTAGGTCCGACTATATCTATTAATCTTTTATGTGTTCTGATTTCAAACTGTTCGCGAGATTTCTTGTCCACATGCGGGGAACGATTTACGCAATACTTATTGATTTCGGTAGGAATAGGGATAGGACCTGCAACACGCGCACCGGTTCTTTTTGCCGTTTCCACTATTTCTTCTACAGAACGATCTAAAAGTTTATAATCGTAAGCTTTGAGACGAATTCTAATCTTTTGTTCTTTCATTGATCAAATAACCTATTCCTTGTTTCTATTCAATAACCTTGCTTACGACTCCAGCGCCTACAGTTCTCCCACCCTCGCGAATAGCGAATCTCAGTTGCTCTTCCATTGCAATGGGCATAATTAATTCAATGCTCATTTTGACATTATCACCGGGCATGACCATTTCTATACCTTCAGGAAGATTTGCCACACCGGTTACGTCCGTCGTACGGAAGTAAAACTGTGGGCGATAGCCTGTAAAGAATGGTGTGTGTCTGCCACCTTCTTCCTTGGTTAAAACGTAAACGGCAGCTTCAAATTTTGTATGAGGAGTAATGGAACCGGGTTTTGCCACAACCTGGCCTCTTTCCACTTCTTCACGTTTGATACCGCGAATCAATAAACCGACATCATCGCCGGCACGGCCTTCATCAAGGGTTTTACGGAACATTTCCACACCCGTAACAACTGTCTTGATGGTTGGTCTGATTCCGATTATTTCAACTTCTTCACCAACCTTGACAATACCTCTGTCCACTCTACCCGTAACAACGGTACCACGACCGGAAATCGTGAAAACGTCACCAACCGGCATCAGGAAAGGTTTATCGGTATCGCGTTTCGGTTCGGGAATATAATTATCCACGGCGTCCATCAGTTCGGAGATGCATTTCACATCGGGAGAATTGATATCTTCGGCTTCCAGCGCTTTGAGGGCTGAACCACGAATGATGGGAATATCATCACCGGGGAATTCATATGCAGTCAAAAGTTCTCTTAATTCCAGTTCGACCAAATCCAAAAGTTCGGGATCATCAACCAGATCTACTTTATTGAGAAAAACGACAACGTAAGGAACCTGCACCTGACGGGCAAGGAGGATATGCTCTCGTGTCTGAGGCATTGGACCATCAGAGGCGGCCACAACCAGAATCGTTCCGTCCATATGAGCGGCGCCGGAAATCATGTTTTTAATATAGTCGGCGTGGCCCGGACAGTCAACGTGAGCGTAATGTCTTTTCTCTGTTTCATATTCCACATGGGAGATATTGATGGTAACGCCGCGTTCTTTTTCTTCCGGTGCGTTATCAATAGAATCAAAGGCTCGGAATTCCGCAAAACCTTTTTTCGCCAGATATTTGGTAATGGCGGCCGTTAATGTGGTTTTTCCATGATCCACGTGACCGATTGTTCCAATATTTAAATGCGGCTTAGTCCTTTCAAATTTTTTCTTTGCCATGTCAATTTACCTCCTTAACTTTGAATGGTTAATCCTCATTATCGAGTAAGTATTATTCCTTGATTAAAATTTATAATGGGCAAAAGCTTTATTCGCTTCAGCCATCTTATGCACAGCTTCTTTTTTCTTGATCGCTCCGCCACGATTATTAGCGGCATCTATCAATTCAGCGGCCAGTTTCTCACGCATGGTTTTTTCCGTGCGTTCCTGAGCGTTGGATATCAACCAGCGAATCGCCAACGCGGTACGTCTGGCCGGTACAACTTCCGTCGGCACCTGATAAGTGGAACCGCCGACACGTCTTGATTTCACTTCAATTACCGGCTTCACGTTATTGAGAGCCTTTTCGAAAAGCTCAACAGGTTGTTCCTTTAATCTCTTTTCGATAATATCGAAAGATCCGTAAAGAATACTTTCCGCAACGCTCTTTTTGCCTCTTTTCAATAAAGAATTAACAAATCTTGCTACAAGTTTGTTATTAAACTTGGGATCGGGCAAAATGTCTCTTTTTTCTATTTCCCGTCTTCTCGGCATTTAATTATCTCCGTTTAACTTGGCTTTTTCGCACCGTACTTTGATCTACCCTGTTTGCGATCCTGCACTCCCACTGTATCAAGCGTGCCTCTGATTACATGATATCTGACACCTGGCAAATCTTTAACTCTGCCTCCGCGCACCAGGACAACAGAATGCTCCTGAAGATTGTGACCGATACCCGGAATGTAAGAAGTAACTTCATAACCGCTTGTAAGACGAATCCTGGCCACTTTCCGCAAAGCTGAATTCGGCTTTTTGGGTGTCGTAGTATATACTCTGACGCAAACACCGCGCCTCTGAGGCGAACCCGCCAGAGCCGGTGTATTTGTTTTCTTTTGTACTTTGATTCGGCCTTTTCGAATCAACTGACTTATCGTCGGCATTTTCCTCCTAAACTAAATCTCCGCAGTCATTTTGCTAATAGCAGCAAATCAGCGCTGTCTATCAACTAAGATTATATATGTCAAGCCTTTTCTGAATTTTATTGAATTTATTCTACCGCCACTTCAGGATTATCATTCACAACCTTAATACCCAGCTTTCTGTACATCACTAAACCGGTACCTGCCGTTATTAATCTGCCCATAATAACATTTTCTTTAAGCCCTCTTAAATAATCGATTTTACCTGACAGCGAGGCTTCCGTAAGTACTTTGGTAGTTTCCTGGAATGAAGCAGCAGAAATAAAACTCTGAGTACTGAGCGATGCTTTAGTAATACCGAGAAGCATCGGTTCTCCTATGGCAGGACGTCCACCCTGAGCAACAACCCTCTCGTTTTCTTTCTGGAAGCGGTAACGTTCAACTTTTTCATCGGCGATAAAGGTAGTGTCGCCAGGCTCACTCACTTTAACCCTGCGAAGCATTTGACGAACAATTACTTCCATGTGTTTATCGTTAATTTTAACACCTTGCAGACGGTAAACTTCCTGCACTTCATCAACCAGATATCTGGCCAGTTCCTTTTCTCCCTTGATCGCTAAAAGGTCATGGGGATTGTTTACGCCGGACATCAAAGCATCACCCGGTATAACGTGTTCGCCTTCCTGAACACTTATATGCTTACCCTTGGGAATAAGGTATTCCTTTTCCTCTCCAATTTCCGGAGTTACAATTATTTTGCGCTTACCCTTGGCATCTTTACCATAAGAGACAACACCTTTAATCTCGCTGATAACAGCAAAATCCTTAGGCTTCCGGGCTTCAAAGAGTTCGGCGACACGAGGCAAACCACCTGTGATATCCTTGGTTTTGGTTGTTTCACGCGGGATTTTCGCGATGATATCCCCGGCACGAACTTGATCACCGTCAGAAACAACCAGGTTAACTCCTACCGCCAGGAGATAACGGGCTTCAGAATTCGTATCGGCAAGCTTGACTGTCTTCCCTTTATTATCCTTGATGGAAACTCGCGGCCTTAAATCTCCGCCTTTAAATTCGATAATAATTTTACGAGACAAACCGGTAACTTCATCAACCTGTTCCTGCATCGTTTTTCCTTCGGTAATGTCCCCATATTTAATTGTTCCATCCACTTCAGCCAAAATAGGTATAGAGAAAGGATCCCATTCGGCAATTAATTGCCCTTTTTTAACAGGGCTATTTTCACTCACCTTCAAATGCGCTCCATACGGCAAGATGTATTTCCCACGACTACGATTTTGCTCATCCAAAACATGGACTTCACCATGACGTCTCATTACAACGAAATCATTTTCTCTGGTCTTCACTGTATTTAAATTAACAAACTTAATTACACCATCATGACGCGCTTCCAGTGTGGAATGCTCATCAAATTTAGCAGTACCACCGATGTGGAAGGTTCTCATGGTCAGCTGTGTTCCCGGTTCACCAATGGATTGAGCGGCAACAATACCAACCGCTTCACCAATGTTGACCAAGTGGCCGTGAGCCAGATCACGTCCGTAACACATCGCGCAAACTCCGTGTTTGGAACGACAGGTCAAAACCGATCTTATATTTATCTTTTCAATACCCGCATTGTCTACCTTTTCAGCGAGAGTCTCGTCAATTTCCTCATTGGCCTTCACTATCACTTCACCGGTAAAAGGATCTTTGATTTCCTGCAGGGCTACTCTTCCCAAAACGCGCTCGCCGGCAGTTTCAATAATTTCACCGCCCTCCATCAGCGCGGAAACATAGACGCCATCAACTGTTTCGCAATCATGCTCTGTAATAATGCAGTCTTGAGCAACATCAACCAGCCTTCTGGTCAGATAACCGGAATTGGCAGTCTTTAATGCGGTATCAGCCAAACCTTTACGGGCGCCATGTGTAGAAATAAAGTACTGAAGAACTGTTAAGCCTTCGCGGAAATTAGCTGTAATAGGCGTTTCAATAATTTCACCGGACGGTTTAGCCATCAGTCCGCGCATACCGGCCAACTGCCGGAGCTGTTGTCCTGAACCGCGAGCGCCGGAATCGGCCATCATGTAAATAGGATTAAAACTTTCAATTTTACGTTTCTTTCCATCAGCGGCAGCGACTTCTTCGGTGCTGATACCTTTGAGCATTTCAGATGCTATTTTTTCTGTAGCCTGCGCCCAGATATCCACAACCTTATTGTAACGTTCACCGTCAGTAATCAAGCCGTCCATATATTGTCTTTGTATCTTAAAAACATCTTTGTCGGCCTGCAGAACAATTTTTTTCTTTTGTTCCGGAATAATCATGTTGCCTACGGCAAATGAAAGTCCGGAAATAGTGGCATATTTAAAGCCCAAATCCTTGAGCCTATCGCACAAAAGAATCGTTGTCTTATCGCCGCATAAACGATAACAATAATCAATCAGGTTGGTCAGTTCCTTTTTATTCATTAACTTGTTGACCATATCGAAATCAATTTCCGGAGGAACTATTTCCGAAAGTATTATTCTTCCCGCTGTGGTTTCCTTCAGCTCTGAATTAATGCGCACCTTAATGCGCGCATGCAAATCAATCGCAATGGAATCAATGGCTGAGCGAACTTCATCTGGACCGGCAAAAACCATCCCCTCACCTTTTACTCCGGTTTTGGCTCTCGTAAGATAATAAATACCCAAAACGATATCCTGGCTGGGGATGATAATCGGACTACCGTTGGCCGGAGAAAGAATATTATTAGTAGACATCATGAGCACACGGGCTTCTGTTTGAGCTTCAATAGAAAGTGGAACATGGACCGCCATTTGATCACCGTCAAAGTCCGCATTGAACGCTGTGCAAACCAGCGGATGAAGTTGAATGGCCTTGCCTTCAATCAACACCGGCTCAAAAGCTTGCATACCCAAACGATGCAGCGTCGGAGCGCGGTTCAGAATGACCGGGTATTCGCGTACCACTTCATCGAGTGCATCCCAGACTTCAGACGTTTCCTTTTCCACCATCTTCTTGGCGCTCTTGACCGTGGTGACATATCCCTTTTCCAGCAGACGATTATAGATAAAAGGTTTAAACAGTTCGATGGCCATTTTCTTGGGCAAACCGCACTGATGAAGCCGTAAATCAGGCCCAACCGTGACAACGGAACGCCCCGAATAATCAACACGTTTGCCCAGCAGGTTCTGGCGGAAACGACCCTGCTTACCCTTCAACATATCCGATAAAGAGCGCAGGGGTCTTTTGTTGGTACCTGTGATAGCTCTTCCCCGTCGGCCGTTATCAAACAAAACATCTACCGCTTCCTGAAGCATCCGTTTTTCATTACGGATAATTATTTCCGGTGCGTTTAATTCCTGTAGACGTTTCAAGCGGTTATTCCTGTTAATAACCCGCCGATATAAATCATTAAGGTCAGATGTGGCAAAGCGGCCGCCATCCAGAGGAACCAGGGGCCGTAAATCAGGCGGGATAACCGGCAGAATTGTTAATATCATCCATTCCGGCTTATTTCCGGACTTACGCAAGGCTTCCACAACCTTCAATCTTTTAATCAGTTTTTTCTTCTTTGTATCGGAAAAGGAAGTAACAATTTCCGTGCGCAGTTCTTCGTAGAGCTTCTCTAAATCAATCTCTTCCAGCAATTGTCTTATCGCTTCGGCGCCAATTCCGGCAACAAAACCATTTTGACCATATTGTTCTCTGGCTTCATCGTATTCTTCATCCGTCAGTAACTCTTTTTTCTTCAAAGGTGTGTCTTTGGGATCAAGAACGATCCAGGATTCAAAATAAAGAACCTTTTCCAGATCCCTCAAAAGCAAATCAACCGCATTGCCGATGCGACTCGGAAGACTCTTTAAAAACCAAATATGAGCCACCGGAGTTGCCAGGGTAATGTGACCCATACGTTCGCGGCGAACCTTGGATTGAATGACTTCTACGCCGCACTTTTCACACACTACTCCACGATGTTTCATTCGCTTATAACGCCCGCAAAGGCATTCGTAATCTTTCACCGGCCCAAAAATCTTTGCGCAAAAAAGCCCGTCTTTTTCCGGTTTAAATGTCCGGTAGTTAATTGTTTCCGGTTTTTTTACTTCGCCACGTGACCAGGAAAGTATTTTGTCCGGCGAAGCGATGGAAATTTTCATCGCATTGAATTTGATTTGATTTTTTGGTTTTTCAAAATAACTGAAAACGTCTTCCACTGATTTTCTCCTGTACTATTAAATAGTCATTTGAAATTAATTTTTTTTATTCGGTCAACTTCAATTAGCTGGCTTTATCAGCTCAGTTCGTCGGCTTCTTCAACTAATTCCACGTCTAATCCAAGGCCCTGGAGTTCTTTAACAAGCACATTAAAGGATTCCGGCAGACCAGACTCAAATGTATGCTCACCTTTTACAATAGATTCGTAAATTCTTGTTCGTCCTGCCACATCATCGGATTTTACCGTTAGAAATTCCTGCAACGCGTAAGCAGCACCGTATGCCTCCATTGCCCACACTTCCATTTCGCCCAATCTCTGACCACCGAATTGAGCTTTACCGCCCAACGGCTGCTGGGTTACCAGTGAATAGGGACCGATGGAACGCGCATGAATTTTATTATCAACCAGATGGTGCAGCTTCATCATGTAAATAATTCCCACTGTTACTTCCTGATCAAACGGTTCACCGGTTCTTCCGTCAAAAAGAATGGATTGGCCGGTTTCCGGCAGATCGGCTTTTCTTAACATTTCCCTTATTTGTTCTTCGGAACATCCGTCGAAAACAGGAGTGGCCACAAGCATTCCTTTTTTCAAACGTCCCGCAAATCTTTTGATTTCTTCGACAGAAGCCTGATCAATAAATTTGTCAAAATCAGGAGAAGAATAAACTTTTTTCAATTCGTTTTTAATATTGTTTAAATTGGAATTCTTCTTCCACAGTTCATTCAAACTCTCGCCTATCGATTTTGCCGCCCATCCAAGATGAGTTTCCAGAATCTGTCCAACATTCATTCGCGAGGGAACACCCAGGGGATTCAAAACAATGTCCACAGGAGTTCCGTCAGCAAAATAAGGCATATCTTCTTCCGGCAAAATTCTCGACAGAACACCTTTGTTGCCGTGCCTTCCTGCCATCTTGTCACCTACGGAAAGTTTTCGCTTAATGGCAACATAAACTTTGACCATTTTAATAACACCGGTAGGAAGTTCATCACTGGCTTTAATCTTCTCCATTTTTTCCGCAAAATGAGCATGGACAAAATCGATTTTTCTCTCCAGAGAAGCAATCATATTAGTTATCTTTTCTTCCGAACCATCGTTTTCAGCAATGGTGATTTCTTTCCAGCTGGAGAAAGGTAAATCCGCCCAAATCTCTTTCGTGATTTTGTCGCCTTTCTTTAAAATTACTTTCTTTTTAGTATCGGTTATTTTCGTTGCCGCTGTTTTTCCGATAACAAGTTTTGTAATATCCTTCTTAACTGCTTCTGTCAGAATACGGATTTCATCATCCCTGTCTTTGGTTATTTGCTCAATAGCATCTGCTTCGATCGCTTGCGAACGCGAGTCACTTTCTGCGCCTTTTCTTGTAAATATCTTGGCGTCAATGACTGTCCCTTCAACACCTGGGGGCACACGTAAAGACGTGTCTCTCACATCACTGGCTTTTTCGCCAAAAATAGCCCGCAGAAGTTTTTCTTCAGCAGATAATTGAGTCTCTCCCTTGGGAGTGATTTTGCCGACAAGAATATCGCCCGGCTTCACGGAAACGCCAATACAGACTATACCGCTTTCATCCAGATTTTTCAGAACTTCTTCGCCGACATTGGGAATGTCACGCGTAATTTCTTCCTTGCCCAGCTTGGTATCACGGGACATGGTTTCAAATTCTTCAATGTGAATGGATGTAAAAATATCTTCTTTAACTATTCGTTCACTGACCAGAATAGAATCTTCATAGTTGTAACCGCCCCAGGACATGAAAGCAACCATAACATTCCGTCCCAGCGCCAATTCTCCGTTATCAATTGCAGGTCCGTCAGCCAATATATCTTTTTTATGCAGGCGATCACCCACATTGACTATAGGTTTCTGGTTAAAACAAGTGTCTTGATTGGAGCGCTGGTATTTAGCTAAATTATAGATATCAACACCGCTGTCAATGCCGTCTTCTTCAGGACGGTCAGCCCGGACAATAATCCTCGATGCATCAACATTTTCCACAACACCAGGCCGTCTGGCAACAACAACAGCTCCGGAATCACGGGCAACAACCGATTCTATGCCTGTACCTACCACCGGAACTTCGGGGCTCATCAAAGGGACAGATTGTCTCTGCATATTTGACCCCATGAGTGCGCGATTGGCGTCATCGTGTTCCAGAAACGGAATTAACGCCGCCGCGACACTGACCAGCTGGGTAGGCGAAACGTCCATCATCTTAATTTGTTCCGGCATAACCGAAATAAAATCGCCACCTTTTCTAACGGATATCAGCTCTTCTACAAATTTGTCATGTTTATCCACAGGACGGTCCGCCGAAGCAACAATTTGATTTTCTTCTTCAATTGCTGTTATAAAACGAACGTCATCTGATACACGGCCATTTTCCACCATCCTATAGGGTGTTTCAATAAAACCAAATTCATTAACTCTCGCATAAGTGCTAAGAGATACAATCAACCCGATATTAGGTCCTTCCGGTGTTTCTATCGGGCAAATACGCCCGTAATGAGTGGGATGGACGTCTCGAACTTCAAATCCGGCCCGCTCCCTGGTCAAGCCGCCTGGACCGAGTGCAGACAATCGTCTTTTGTGCGTAATTTCAGAAAGAGGATTGGTCTGATCCATGAACTGTGAAAGCTGGCTGGAATTAAAAAATTCGTTAACAACGGCCGAAACGGGTTTAGCGTTAATCAGGTCGTGCGGCATCATTGTTTCGATATCCTGCAAACTCATTTTTTCTTTTATTGCCCGTTCCATGCGCACCAAACCAATACGGTACTGGTTTTCAATAAGCTCACCAACAGATCGTACCCGACGGTTTCCTAAATGGTCAATATCATCGACACTACAATCCCCAACAGAATTTTTCAAATCAATCAAATATTTTACCGCTGACAGAATGTCCTCATTACGCAACGTGGTAACATCCGTCGGCACATTCATACGTAATTTGTAATTCATCTTGGCGCGACCGACATTGGACAAGTCATAAGTTTCCGTTTCAAAGAAAAGGCTTTGGAAAAATTTTTCCGCCGTTTCCGGAGTTGGAGGATTGCTGGGACGCAACCGGCGATATATTTCCATTATCGCGTCTTCATTACTATCAATGCGATCCATCAATAAAGTATCCCTGATGGACGCGTTATCCATATCTTCATCAAGATGGATAAGATTTAACTCTTTAACACCCTTCTCCCGGGCTAATTCCAACCAGTTTAAGGGCAATTCCTCGTTGCAGCGGAAAACGATGTCTCCTGTTTTAGGATCACGGATGTCCGACGAAGGGATCTTCCCGGCAAGCTCCGTTTCACTAACTGCAACACGTTTAATGCCTGCATCCATTATTCTTTTTAAAAGAGGCTTATTTAGCTTACGCCCCTTTTTGACGATTATTTCAGCGCTCTTGGGATCTTTGATATCTTCAGGAGCTTTCTGACCAAAAAGAGAATCGTCAACAGCAAAATAAATCTTTTTATCTTCAACGATAATTTTATCAATGCTGTAGAAATAATTTAAAATAAATTCCGACGAATTACCCAGCGCTTTCAATAATATTGTGACAGGCATTTTTCTGCGGCGGTCTATTCTGACATAGAGGATGTCTTTAGAATCAAATTCCAAATCCAGCCAGGAACCACGAATTGGAATTACCCTTGCCGAATAAATCAGCTTGCCGCTGGCAACAGTTTTACCCTTGTCATGATCAAAAAAGATGCCGGGCGAACGGTGAAGTTGGCTAACAATAACCCGTTCCGTTCCGTTAATGATAAAAGTGCCATTTTCAGTCATCAGCGGAATTTCACCAAAGTAAATTTCCTGCTCTTTAATGTCACGGATCTGCTTTGTTTCAGATGTTTCCTTGCCGCTTTTTCCTTCAGCAGGGCGATCTACATCAAAAACAACCAGCCTAACCACAATTTTCAAAGGAGCGGCATAGGTCATGCCTTTCTGGATACACTCCTTCACATCATACCGGACATCACCGAGTCTATAACTGACAAACTCCAGAGAACACTTCCCACTAAAGTCCGAAAAGGGAAAAACGCTCTTAAAAGCACCCTGCAAACCAAAGTTGCCCCTTTTTACCGGCGCTATTTCCTTTTGGAGGAATTTTTCATAAGATTGTGTCTGGATTTCAATTAGATTCGGTATATCCAGTATTTTCTTTGCCTGACCAAAATATTTTCTAAAGTCACCCATAGCATCCTTAAATAAAATAATATATTAGAGATTATGTTACTTAATCTCCACGGTCCCGCCGACTTCTTCAATTTTCTTCTTAATGTCTGCGGCTTCGTCTTTGGAAACGCCTTCTTTAATGGCTTTTGGCACACCTTCCACCAAATCTTTTGCTTCTTTCAATCCCAAGTTGGTGATAGCACGAACAACTTTGATTACTTGAATCTTTTCCGCGCCAAATCCGGTCAGAATGGCGTTGAATTCAGTCTGCTCTTCAGCAGCAGCGGCAGGAGCGGCGCCACCAGCAGCAGCAACAGCCATCATCGGAGCGGCTGCGGAAACGCCGAATTTTTCTTCCAATTCTTTTACCAGAGCAGAAAGCTCCAATACTGTCATTCCTTCAATAAATTTGACTACATCGTCTTTAGTAATTTCTGACATTTTTTCTATTCCTCTCTGTATGTTTTAATTAATTTAAAGTTTTTTTCTTATCACAATAGGCATTGAGCACTTGCACAAAGCTTCTCGGAACGCCACTTAAAACGGTCACGAACGATGTCGGTACCGCTGCCATTACCGAAACTAATTTACCCAAGAGAACCTCTTTACTGGGTAATTCAGCCAAAACAGTAAGATCGCTCTTAGTTAAAGACTTTCTATCCAGCAGTCCAACTTTGATTTCCAATTCCGGATTTTTCTTCGCAAAATCAATCAGAATTTTAGTCGGTCCCACCGGGTCTTTATAGCCCAAAACAACTGCAACAGGCCATTTGAAATGATCGTCAAGTATACTGAAATCGGTTTCTTTTGAAGCAATCCTCAAAAGAGTGTTTTTCACAACCTTCCATTCAGCATCGGACTTGCGCAACGCATTTCTTAGAGCTTCCATTTTCTCGACATTCATTCCGCTAAAGCTGGTCAGAACGCCTAATTTGGCTTCTTTGAGTTTCTTATGTAATTCAGATACAATTTGCTCTTTCGTTCCCCGATCCAATCTATCCGCCTCCTTTCAAAATTATTTTATTTTCTTGAGGCCGGAGAATCTAGCCACATACAGAACGAAAAAACGGTAACCTTGCCCAAATTCCGATTCCCGTTTTCCAAAAATTGTTTACCTTGAAAAATAAAGCAACTATTTTCATCATACGAGTCTCGGCAGGCCTTTTTTCGTTTAAACTTCTGTACCTGCTGTCTTCGACCTTAATTATTATAACAAACTTAATTTTTCTCCATTAAACCGCAGCTTTTATATCGAGAGGATCAATTTTCACGCCCACACCCATTGTACTGGAAATAGAAATGCTTTTAATATAGGTTCCTTTGCTTGACGCCGGTTTCAATTTAATAATGGTTTCCAGCAAAGCGCTGACATTTTCTCTTAATTTTTCGGCACCAAAAGATACTTTCCCAACTGGAGAGTGAACTATCCCCGCTTTTTCCACGCGGAATTCCACCTTCCCGGCCTTCAATTCCTTCACCGCATTAGCCACTTCAAAAGTCACGGTTCCCACCTTTGGATTGGGCATTAATCCGCGCGGACCTAAAATTTTACCGATCTTTCCCACGGAACCCATCATATCCGGAGTCGCGATAACACGATCAAATTCCATCCAGCCGCCTTTAATCTTTTCAAGAATATCATCATTACCGACTAAATCCGCGCCAGCGTCCAGAGCTTCTTTCTCCTTTTCTCCTTTGGCAAAGACCAAAACTCTTACTGTTTTTCCCAAGCCATTAGGCAGAACCACACTTCCCCGCACCATCTGATCGGCATGAGCAGGATTAACACCTAAACGAACGGCAGCATCCACAGTTTCATCAAATTTGGTGCCAGCCGCTGATACAACTATTTCTGTAGCTTCTTGAAGCGAGTATCGTTTGCCCGGTTCAACTTTCGCTTTTGCTGCCAATATACGTTTGCCTCTTTTTAACATAATAAAACCTCGTAATTTATTAACCTGTAATTTCAATTCCCATTGACCTTGCAGTGCCTGAAATTGTCTTTATAGCACCTTCAATATTCACGGCATTTAAATCTTTAAACTTTAATTCGGCAATTTCTTTCACTTGTCCTGCCGTAACCGTGCCAACTTTTTCCCTCTTCGGATCGCTGGCTCCTTTGGCAATTTTTGCCGCCTGTTTAAGCAGCACGGATACCGGAGGTGTCTTTGTTATAAATGTAAAAGACCTGTCCGCATAAACGGTAATCACGACAGGAATAATCATACCTTCCTGACTCTGCGTCATAGCATTATAGGCTTTGCAAAATTCCATAATATTAACGCCGTGCTGTCCCAATGCCGGACCGATAGGAGGTGAAGGAGTCGCTTTGCCCGCCTTGATTTGCAATTTTATATTTGCAATAATTTTTTTTGCCATTTTAAATCACCCTGATCTGAATATTTTTTATACTTATTTTGCTTTTTTATTAAAATATTATCCCTGAGTTACCTGAATGAAATCCAATTCCACCGGTGTAGGTCGACCAAAAATACTCACGATAACTCTTAGCTTGCTTTTTTCAGGTTTCAATTCATCAATAACCCCATCAAAATTGGTAAACGGACCATCAATAATTTTCACATGATCACCAACATCGAATTTGAATTTGGGCTTTGGCTTTAGCGTTCCTTCATCAATCCTGAACTTCAGGTTTTCCACATCTTTGTCCGGTATAGGTGAAGGCTTATCTTTAGTGCCAATAAAACCGGTAACTTTAGGAGTATCTTTAACAATATGCCAGGTATCATCCGTCATTTCCATGCGGACAAGAATATATCCCGGAAAAAACTTACGTTTGGAATTTTTCTTTTCCCCTGAAATCAATTCTACAACATCTTCTTCAGGAATAAGAATATCGGAAAAGAAAGCCTGGGTTCCAGACAGTTCAATTCTTTCTTGAAGACTCATCTTTACCTTGTTCTCATACCCGGAATAGGTATGAACAACATACCATTTAAAAGCCATTTTTTAACCTAATATAAATTTAACTGTTTTAGCGAGCGCAAAATCAATTATGCCCAAAATAATCGCAACTATAAAAACTAAAATTATTACGACTGCTGTAGACGCCATAGCCTGCTTAGGGGTAGGCCAAGTAACCTTTTTAAGTTCCACCTTAGCTTCTTTTAGAAATTGTGTTACTTTTTCTATTGTTACTTTTACTTTTTCTTTTATTTCTTCCATACTGAAAATCCTTAGTATCAAGAAAAGTGGCAGGCCAGGAGGGACTTGAACCCCCAGCATCCGGATTTGGAGTCCGGCGCTCTATCCATTAGAGCTACTGGCCTAT